>CAZIDA010000200.1:1678-6599 GCA_964537865.1 uncultured Acidobacteriota bacterium | reverse complement strand
TTGTCCGCCAAAGGGCTGGCGGACAACCCTGGGCTATTGAAGGTGTCCCCTTCAGGGACATCCTCCGATCCAGATTGATCGCATCCGGTCATTTTCATGCCCTTGGTTGTGCCGATGGCGCATGTGAGGATGTCCGAATTTTTCTCAAGGATTCTCAGACAAAACCTCTTTAGTCTTGTCCGCGACCAACATGAGATCCGCTTCTTCTATCACCAGGGGCGGCAGAAAACGGAGAACGGTCGGTCCGGCGGCCAGAGCCAAAACACCACGTTCCATGAGCCTTTGGATGTGCGGACCGCTCTTCTCTTTGAGTTCGATACCGACCATCAATCCCATGCCGCGGACTTCGCGAATCTTCTTCGAAGAGATCGCCTTCAGTCGCTCCATGAAGACTTTGCCGAGGCGCGCAGCGCGTTCGTCGAGCTTTCGCTCCAGCATGAAATCGATCGCGGCGTTGGCTGCGGCGCACGCGAGCGGATTGCCGCCGAAGGTGGACGTGTGAGCAAGCTTGAAAAGCTTTGACGCCACGAAGTCGTCTATCCCAATGGCGCCCATGGGGACGCCTCCGGCAATCGACTTCGCCATGCAAAGAAGATGGGGCTGCAAATCGAAGTGCTGGCAGGCAAACATTCGACCGGTGCGGCAAAATCCGGTTTGGACTTCATCGACGATCAACAGGGCCCCGACGTCGCGGCAGTGTTTCGCCACCGCCTCAAAATAATTTCGAGAACCGGGACGGACTCCGCTTTCTCCTTGCACGATCTCCACAATGAATCCGGCGGTTTTCTCCGTGATCGCCGCCGTCGTCTTTTCGACATTGTCAAAGGGAACGTGCGTGAATCCGGGAACCAGCGGCTCGAAAGGTACGCGATATTCCCGGTTATAAGTCGCCGACAGAGCTCCCATCGTTTTCCCGTGGAAGCCTCGCATGGCCGCGACAAATTCCGTTCGTCCCGTCGCCAGGCGAGCGAATTTCAGAGCGCCTTCGATCGATTCGGTTCCGGAGTTGCAGAGAAAAAATCGGTTGATGGAATTCGGCGTAATCGAGGCCAGTTTCTCCAGGAGCCTGGCGCGTTCCTCGTGATAGAAGAGCTCCGTGCAGATCGACAGAATGCCCGCTTGCCGCGCCAACGCCTGAGCGACGGCTGGATTGGCGTGGCCGATGTTGGCGGCGCCTTGGCCACCCACGCAGTCGATGTAACGGCGTCCGGAACGATCCCATACGTAAGCGCCCTCGCCACGAACCAGCTCCACCGATCGCTTGGAATACGTTCCCGCCGTGAAGAGATTCTCAATCTCAAAAGTGTTCTTCGTCTGCAGCATAGAGTCGTGAGATAATAAAAAACGAAAATGTAGCTTGAATCGAACGCAGTGTCAATGCGTTCCCGATAGGGAAATGGCCATGAGAGCAATGAATCGTATTTGGATAGTTCTGGCCGTGGGGTTGATGATGAGTTGGGCGCCCCCGGCGCTGTCTCAATCTTCGACCGATTCCACGACAACTCCCCCAACAACTCCGAAGCTCGACAATCCTTCACCGGAGCGGATTCAACAAATCATCCAGGCCTTCGCGGCCAAGGAGGGGGAATTTCGGAGGGCTCGGGAGCTTTACAACTATCAGCAGACCGTGAAGATTGAAACCATCACACCCGGCGACCGCGTGGACGGCGAGTACCTGATGGTCACCGATGTGACCTTTGGGCGCGACAATAAGCGCCTCGAGAACGTGACCTACGCGCCTCCCAGCACCTTGGAGCGCATCCAAATCACCAAAGAAGATCTCGACGACATTACGCACATCAATCCGTTTGTGCTGACCACCGAAGATTTGGATAAGTACGACATCAAATATCTGGGTCATGTAAAGATCGATGAGTTGACCGCGTACACGTTCTACGTGAAGCCCAAGGAGATGATCGGCGACGAGCGCTATTTCGAAGGAGAGATCTGGGTCGACGATCAAGATTTGCAGATCGTCAAAACGAAGGGACGCCCGGTTTTCAACATCACCAAGCGAACAAAAGATCAGCGGTTCCCGGACTTCGAAACCTATCGCCAGCAGATCGATGGGAAGTATTGGTTCCCGACATACACGCGCGCCGACGATATCCTGCACTTTCCAGATGGACAAGACGTCCACGTCCGCGAAATTGTGCTGTATAAGAACTATAAACAGTTCCGATCGAACGTGAAGATCACGTACGGCGAGCCGGTCACCGACAAGCCGAAAAAGAATCCATAAATAGTCCTCTTCAACAATTGAAGATCAGTTTATCCATCCATCTTTGATCCTGCAAAGTGAATGTCTCATTCCAATGAGGAGGGTTTCATCGTGGGTCGATTCATCCTAGGGTTGTCTTTTCTGTTGTTCCTAGCCGCTCCGCTGGGGGCCGAAGAGATTCGTGTCATCCCGCAACCGCGCGAGCTGGAGGCCGGTCAGAAGAATTTCACATTGCGGAAGAAGACGCGCATCGAATTGAGCGATCCGAAGGACGCCGACGATCGTTTTGCGGCCGAACAACTGGTGGAGGAAATCCAGCGAGCTTGCGGCTTCAAACCGGCCATCGGCGCCTTCAAAGGGAAAAGCAAGGATGTGATTGCCTTGGTGCGCGCCGGCGGCAAGCGATCGTTCCAGCGTCTTCTCGATCAGCGGCGAATTGCGTTGGACGCGAAGTTTGATCCGGAAGGTTATGCGTTGGAGGTGGACGGCGAGGGTGTCGTCGCTTCGGCGAACACCGCCGCCGGAATCTTTTATGCCGTACAGACCTTGAAGCAAATGGTCGTGCCGGATGGCGATCATGCCGCGCACATTCAAGGCGCGCACATTCGCGATTGGCCGGCCATGCGCTATCGCGGCGTCCACGACGACATCAGCCGCGGTCCCGTCCCCACGCTCGATTTTATGAAGCGTCAAATTCGAACGGCGGCGGAGTTCAAGCTGAACATGTGGTCGATCTATATCGAATATACCTTTGAGTACAAATCCGATCCGCTCATCGGGCCTCTCGACGGCTCGCTGACGCCCGACCAAGTGAAGGAGCTGGTCGCCTATGCGCGGCGTTACCACGTCGATATCGTGCCGGAACAGCAAGCCTTCGGCCATCTCCATCACGTACTGAAATGGGAAAAGTACAGCGACATCGCGGAGCTTCCTCACGGCAACGTGCTGACGCCCACCAATCCCAAGACGTACGAGTTCATCCAGCGTCTCTATTCGCAATTGGTGCCGCTGTTTCCTTCGCCGTTCTTCCACATCGGCAGCGACGAGACCTTTGAGTTGGGACAGGGAAAGACCAAAGCGCTCGCGGCCAAGGAAGGATTGGGGAAGGTCTACTTCGATCACATCATCAAGGTTCGGCAAATCATGGAGCCTTATCATAAACGGCTGATGTTTTGGGGCGATATCGCGCTGCATTATCCGGAGCTGTTGAAAGAGCTGCCGAAAGATCTGATCGTGATGACCTGGAACTACAATCCGCGCGATTCATTCGATTCGTTGATCAAGCCGTTTCGCGACGCGGGACTGGATGTGATGGTTTGTCCGGGAGTGAACAACTGGAATCGCGTGTTTCCCGACAACAATCAAGCGCTGATCAATATTCGAAACTTTGTGCGGGACGGCCAACGTTTGGGCACCATGGGTATGTTGAACACCACGTGGGACGACGACGGAGAAGCGCTTTTCAACATGACTTGGTATGGAGTCGTGTTTGGCGCTGCCGCCGCCTGGCAGCCCGGTGAATCCTCCATCGAGCAGTTCCAAAAGAATTTCGATTGGGCCTTTTATCGGAATACGGATCACACTTTTGCCACAGTCATCGACAACTTTGCGAAGATTCATGAGGCTCTAACCAAAGCGGGAGTGGGCGACGCCAGCGACGCATTGGTGTGGGCCAACTACATGACGCCGGAGCAAGAGTCGACCCTCAAAAAAGCGTTGCCCGTGGCCGCGTCAGTTCGGTTGCTTGCCGAAAATTCTTTGGAGTTGCTGATTGAAAATGCGAACCGCGCTCATCGTCATCAAGACACCTTGCCGGTCATGTCTTTTGCCGCTCGCCGGCTGGATTTCCTTGGCATGAAGCTTCTTTATGCGGCTCAGATGAGTCAGTCCTATTGGGACGCTTATCTCCATTTGGGAGAGCGGGCGCGAGTTTCACACGATCTTTCTTCGATGAACAACATCAACGGCCTTGTCGAAGATCTGCGCGACCGGACCAGTGAACTTCGGAAGGAGTACACGGCCGCTTGGCTGGCGGAGAACCGGCCCTATTGGTTGGACAATGTCCTGGTCCGATACGACTTGGAGCTCGATCATTGGGCCAAGATGCAGCTCCGCCTCACCCAACTGGCGCGACATTTCTTTGAAACCAGCACGCTCCCGGCGCCCGACGAGATGGGATTTTATTTGAAGTAGTTTTGGTTCGCTCGGTTTGAGCCTCCTCATCATGGTTTGCCGCGATGATGGGGAGGCTTTTTTGTTTCCGAAGCCGCGCTTCGAAGGAATTCCCGTTGGGATGATTCTCTTCTGATCGCTGCCCTCTGCCTCGCTTATTGTGGCCCTCCGGGCCTGCGTCAGAGCGACCTGATGATTTTCATGCTCTTGGCGTCCCGACTCATCGGGCTATGAGCTTCGGGCTTCCATTTTCCCTCCCTACTTGCACGGTGATTTAAATCACCAAAAAATGGTGGTCGTCTTTGGCCCACGAAACAGGTGCTTCGGACACCCAAAAACCGGTGATCTAAATCACCATACCTAGGAGTCTGTCGGAGATAAGAAATTCGCAACCAAGAATCAATAGCTTACAGCCGGTTCGATCTCTGTAACTTATTGATTCTACGTTGAAGCAGATCTATCTCCGACAGACTCCTAGCGAAAGTGTTCCTCCGCTTACTTTTGCCCGTGAACGGAGGAACGGACATG
>CAZIDA010000200.1:0-1578 GCA_964537865.1 uncultured Acidobacteriota bacterium | reverse complement strand
CCTAGCGAAAGTGTTCCTCCGCTTACTTTTGCCCGTGAACGGAGGAACGGACATGGCAAAGAAAATTGCTCGGATCTTGGTGGGAATGATTTTTGGGATGACCTTGGCGGCAACGAGTTTTGCCGCGGAATTCACCTATACCGACGATGCAAGCGCGACGGCAACCATGAATCAAATTGTTCAACGCCTGACCAACGCGTCCGGCTTGGATGTGCCCATCCGAATTGTTATCGAGCATTACAATGATGTGAATGCTTTCTCCTCCGCCAGCGGCACGCTCATCGTGACACAGGGACTGCTGCGATCCGTTTCCACCGAAGAAGAATTGGCGGGCGCCATCGCTCATGAGATGGGTCATATGATCCCAGCCGATCAGCGCCGAGGAGTAAGAAGCATTAGTGGTTTTGGCGGTGATGAGTTCGGCGCCGATAAGCGTGGAGTTCAGATCCTCGAAATGGCCGGTTATAATCCCGTCTGTTTGGCGCAGATGCTCGAGATTGTTTTGAAGAACGGATCTCACCAATTTCCGATCACCCAGGTGTGGCAACTCAAAGATCGCATCCACCGCGTCGAAAAGAGCGCCCGGCACTATGTTCCGTCGGTCACACCGGTGAGTGCGGAGGCCATCGCGGGCATGTGAAGATTGATTTGTTGATGCTCGACAGAGTTTCCTTCAACCTTCGGATTCTTTCCTTAGTGAATGAGCCATCTCACAGCCAAGCCCTCTACGCTGTCCCTTTCAGCGACTGCCTTCCGGGTCTTGATTTTTTCTTGTTTTCTCCACAAGGGCCTTTAAAGGATAATAGCGCCGGAGACGCTGACCCCATGATTAGTGACGTATCCACGTTGCGCCGATGTTCTCTGTTTACGAACCTCGACCCCAAGGATTTGGAGCGCGTCGGCTTTGTCATGCAGGAGAAGACGTACGGCCGCGATCAAATTGTTTTCGGCGAGGAAGAGGCCGGACAATACATGTACGTCATCAAGCGCGGGCTGGTGAAGGTGTGGAAGATGACGGAAGACGGTCGCGAGCAAATCCTGGCCATTCACGGACCCGGACAGTCCTTCGGAGAATTGGCTTTGATCGACGGCAAGGCGACACCGGCCAGCGTCACGGCCATTGCGTCCACCACCATCTTCTCCATGTCGAAGGCCGACTTCGTCAACTGCATCGTCACCCACCGGCCGCTGTTTATGAAGATCGTGGAGAATCTCTGCGATCAGTTGCGTGGCGCTTGGAGCCGGCTCCACGCCTTGACCATGCTCGATACCGAGAAGAAAATTCTCTTCGTCCTTTCCGATTTGAGTGAGAAATACGGAGTCAAAACCCAGCAAGGGATCCTGATCAACTTGAAGTTGACACACCGGGATTTGGCCAACATGGTTGTGGCGTCTCGTGAAACCGTGACTCGCTTCATCACGCAATTCCAGAAAAACGGCGTCATCGAGGTGAGCAACGGGCAAATCATCGTCAAGCGACCTCTGAATCCATCGTGATCAGAGCTTTTTGCTTCGGGATGATGGGCAGTTCTTCCAAAGCTTCGATGGATGAGAAATCTTTTTCCCTGTTTCCTTTTC
>CAZIDA010000199.1:0-6634 GCA_964537865.1 uncultured Acidobacteriota bacterium | reverse complement strand
TTTCCACAGATCAGTTGAACAGGGGTTTTCACACAGACTCTGAAAGGGACACCTTCAATAGCCCAGGGTCGCTCCGATGGAATCGGAGCTACCCTGGGTTGGCAGCCAGGCTCGCCCACGAACCCTGAAGGGGTTCTCTATTCCACCCTACGCTTGGCGCAATCAATTGAAGTGAACCCATCCTCTTTCTCGTCCCAATAACCCCGCCTCGCAAATTCCCGTTCGTTCCGCATCATTTGTCCACGCCCCTTTGCGCGGTTCCCTGAATTTGTTAAGATGCCGCGCATGGCAGACCTGAGCGTTGAGATTGCCGGGGTGACATTTCAGAATCCTGTGCTCACAGCCAGTGGCACGTTTGGCTATGGCGAGGAGTTCGCGTCGCTGTTCGATCTCAACACCCTCGGCGGCATTGTCGTCAAAGGAATTTCCGCGGCGCCCATCGAAGGGAACCCGGCGCCGCGCTTGGTCCCGACACCGTCGGGAATGCTCAACTCCGTCGGACTTCAGAACATCGGCGCGCAAAAATTCATCGACACCAAGCTGCTATTTTTGCGCACGCTCAAAGCACAAACCATTGTGAACGTCTTCGGCTACTCCTTGGGCGATTACACGGAATGCCTCCGCCTCCTCAACGATGCGCCCGGCATCGCGGCTTACGAACTGAATATCTCCTGTCCCAACACGTCGCAAGGCGGCGCCGAGTTTTCGAGCGATCCCAAGATCACTCACGAAGTGGTCGCGGCCGCCAAAGCAATTGCTCGCCGGCCGCTGTGGGTAAAACTCTCTCCGAACGTGGGCGACATCACGCTCATTGCGCAGGCGGCGGTCGACGGCGGCGCGGACGCGCTGACGATCGCCAACACATTTCTGGGGATGGCGGTTGACGTGGAAACGCGACGCCCTCGCATTCCGCGGGTCATCGCCGGACTTTCCGGACCGGCCATCAGGCCGATGGCGCTGCGGCTGGTGTATCAAACTGCGCAGCGCGTCTCCGTCCCGATTGTCGGCGCCGGTGGAATCGCCACTGCCGAGGATGCTTTGGAATTTCTTATCGCCGGGGCCACCGCCGTCGAAGTGGGGACCGCAAACTTCGTCGATCCCACGGCAACGCAGAAAATTCTGAAGGGCCTCGGCGAGTATTGCGTCCGTCGAAAAATCCCTTCCGTCCGCTCGTTGATCGGAAGCATAATGACGCAATGAAATTCTTGTCTTGGAGCTCTCTCATGTTGCGACGAAGAGCGGCTTGGATCGTTGGTCTTGGTTTCCTCTTGGCGTTTCCTTTGGGAATGATAGCGCAGCGGGCAGCGAAGGACGTCACGCTGCCCCCGGATACCATGATCAAAGCCACGCTGGAAAGTGAGCTCGATTCTTCCGCCGTCACCAAAGGTGATTTTTTTTCTTTGAAAGTCCTGTTTGCGACGCACGACGGAAAACGCGTTTCTCTTCCACGTGACAGCAAGTTAGTCGGCAGAATTCTTTCAGCCCGATCCGCGGAACGCGAAAACGCTGGATTCATCCGGATGGCTCTCGATCATCTCGAATTGCCCGACGGTCGGACACAACCGGTTCGAGGCGAAATCTATTTCCTGTCTTTGAAGCAAGTGACGGTGGAGCCCAATGGATCGGAGTTGACGCTGCGCGGAAGAGTCGATGACACCGACAAGTTCACGTTGAGCTCCAACACCATGATCACACCGCCCGCGCGAAACACTGACGACTTGGCCAATCGAGACGTGCGTAATCCTAACAGTCCCAAGAGTGAATCTCGCGGCAGCATCGATCTGTCCAAAAAGAAGGGACGCAACGTCGACATCGCCGCGGGCGCCGAAGTGAATATCAAAATTCTCGTGCCGGCGCCTCCACCGGCTGCGCCTCCCGCGCCACCCAAGTCAAAGTAAGCGGCGCCGGCGAGCGCCGGGATTTGAAATCGGAAATTCTAGGAAAATTCAGCGGCGCTCTGTCCGGCGCTTGATCATTGGAAGTTCGTGTTTGGAGACCTTGCTCGCAGCAACACCGGTGATCTAACACTCCAATAAAGAATTCGTGGCATGAAAATCTCCATCATCATCCCCGTCTATAACGAGGTCCAAACCATGGCCGCGCTGTTGAAGAAAGTTGAAGCGGCGCCGTATGAAAAAGAAATCATCTTGGTGGACGATGGCTCCACGGACGGAACGCGCGAACTCCTCGCGGATTTGGCGTCAAAGCCAGGGTACACGCTGATCCTGCAGCCACGGAATCGCGGGAAAGGCGCCGCCATTCGCGCCGGCATCGGCAAAGCCACGCAGGAAGTCGTGATTATTCAGGACGCCGATCTCGAATACGATCCGGCCGACTATCCCGTCTTGCTGAAACCGATTCAGGACGGAGTCGCCGATGTGGTCTACGGCTCGCGCTTCATCGGCTTTCCCCATCGCGTGCTGTTCTTCTGGCATTCCGTAGGAAACAGTCTTCTGACGCTTCTCTCCAACATGTTCACGAATCTGAACCTCTCCGACATGGAGACCGGTTACAAGGTTTTTCGGCGAGAGGTGCTGCGGAAAATTCACTTGAAGTCGAATCGCTTTGGCTTCGAGCCGGAAGTGACTCAGAAGATCGCCAAGCTCAAAGGCTGCCGGATTTATGAGGTGGGCATTTCCTATCAGGGCCGGGATTATACGGAAGGCAAGAAAGTCACGTGGAAAGACGGCCTCGCCGCGATCTATTTTATTCTCCGCTACTGGCTCGCCGACTGAATCTTCCTCTCCATTACAGCCTATCGCCAAACGATACTTTCTCACCGCCCCGCGAGAGATCCTTGTTTTTTGCAATGCTGAAGCAAGAGCCCACGATCCCCCGATACCGCCGGGGGATCGAGGCTACCCAAGCATCCCGCATATTTGGAGTGGATTTCAGCTTTCGGATTCGGAACCTGCCGCCTCTTCTTGAGGCGCCAAGTCTTCCATGTATTTGATGTCTTGCTTGTAGATGAAGAGGTTGGGTTTTCCTTGGCGAGTGAGGCGGATGAAGTTTTTGTCGGTGTATTCGATGTAGCCTTCGTGGGATTCTCCATTCAACAACTTCACGATCACCGGGGATTTGACTTCCGCCAACTTCTCCAGATATTGCGCTTCCTCATGCGTCTGATCGCCGGCGTGCTGTCCGCGCACCGGACTGGAGGTGGCCTTCTCACTGAGTTTCAGCTTTCCTTCGGCCTGGCGGCGGCGGACTTCTTCCATCGTAGTTCGGATGAGCTTGCGATGTCCGATGGCATCATCGGGAATGGGCACGGGCGCCGGTTCGGACGGTTTGAAGATGCGCACGTTGGCGTCGGTCAGAGGACGCGGCGCCGGTCTGAGAATTTTTCTAGGGAGCGGCTTCTGACCATTGGCGTCAGAGACCGGAGAAAGCGGTTTCTTTTTCCGAAGCGGTTCGTTCGGCGCCAATGGCGGTCGAGTGGGTTTCGGCATATCAAAATTTCCTTTTCAGCGTAAGACTATTCGTGGCCCAGAAAGGCCGGTTTCAAATCAACTTCGTAAAACATCAGTTCATGGCCGACGCGCTTGGGATCGGGCGAGCGGGTGATCCGAATCGTAGGCAGATAAACCTTTCGTCCCACCAAACTCGTTCCCTCGAAAAAAACAAATCCGTAAGCGCTCGTGTGTGGAGCGATTAATTTTGTTCCAAACTCTTTGGACAAAAAATCGGTGCGCGCGGTCTCAAAATTCTTATCGACGCCTTTTCCGCCTCCCAGTCCGCCCGGAAGGCCGATGCGGATCGGAGGAGCGCCCGAGCGCTGCTTCCGCTTCCCGTAGTAAACATCGCGGACCACGGTGTCGGCGGGCGTGGCTTCGACAGAATCCATGCGCGCGCCGGTCAATTCAATGCTATTTCCGTCCACGCGGATTTCTTCGTCACGGTCGTTGCTGATGACCACCAAAACGGCCACGTCATTGGCCCGACGAAAATCAACATCGAACACCTGAAGAATCTTCTGTGCCTGGTCGTAAGGCTCGGCGGCGACCGTGATCCCGTCATGGGAATCCTTCGCCGCATACGTATTCGCATGAGCCGCGGAAAAGGGCTTGATTTTATAGCCGGCCCAGAAGCTTGCGCCGCCGGCCAACAGCCCTACCGTGGAAACGAGAACGAGAAGAGTCCGCCTCACGATGGGAAATCCGATGTTTTGCTTAATAAGGATGAACGTCTTTCATCTTTCCGTCAAGCGAAATGCGCGGCGGAAAGTGAGAGTCCGTCGGACTTTCATTTCACGGCTGGACCAACACTTTCAGGATCCCCGGTTCTTGCGCTCGTTTGAACGCCGCCACTCCTTCCGACATAGCGAAGCGATCGGAGATGAGCGGTGTGACCTGGATTTCTCTTCGGCGCAATTTCTCGATGGCCTTGGGGAAAGGTCCACAGCGCGAGCCGAAGACTTGGATTTCGTTCACCACCAGCGGCGCGGCGTCAAAGCTCAGCTCGCCGTGATAGGTCGACTTCATTACCAAGATGCCGCGCGGTCGAACCAGCATGAGGGCCTGGCGAAAGCCGTCGGCATTGCCCGTGGCTTCAACCACCACGTCAAAAGATCCGGCCATTGTCCTTACTTCGCCCCCGCCCTTTGACAGATTCTGTGTTTGCGCGCCCCATCGGCGCATCCATTCCAACTTGCTTTCATGCCGGCCAATGACCGTCACCTGCGGCGATTCCCGCAGCAACGTCTGCACAATCAACTGCGCCAGTTTGCCGTCGCCCATGACGCAGAGGCGATCGCCGGAATCGAGGCGAATCTGATCCAAAATTTCACACGCCGCGGCGAGCGGTTCGACGAAGACGGCTTCATCATCGGAGATTTCATCGGGAATCGCGTGCAGGTTCTCGACCGGCAAAGTCACATACTCCGCCAGAGCGCCGGATCTTCCCACGATGCCCAACACCGTTCGATTTCGGCAATGGTGTTCCAGCCCCCGGCGACAGAGATCGCATCGATGGCAAACGCAATTGATTTCCCCGACGACGCGCTTCCCCACCCATTGAGGATCGGGTGAGCGTTCCACGCGACCGACAAATTCATGGCCGAGAATTCCATGAAAGGCGTGATAGCCGCGCGTGATTTCCAAATCCGTGTTGCAGATGCCCGTCTGGAGAACGCGCACGAGCGCCTCCGCTCCCGGCATCGGCATAGCCACATCTTGAACTGCCAGCGCACCGTCAAAAACTATTGCTTTCATTTCTCGATTTGTGTAAGTTTGGGGGCTTGTTGGACCCCGCTGAATGGTCCATGATGTCATCCTGGTCTGTTCCATGAACCTTTTTTGTTCGCCTCATATTTCTCGAGAGCCGATCTCGCCAGGGACGAGTCACGCCCCTCTGATTCACGACAGCAGCGTACCATCAATTTCAGACTTTAGGAAACTGCCATGCCAAGCAACGTTTCGCGCAGGAATTTTATCAAGAACTCGACGGCGGCGGGAGTGGGCGCTGCGCTGATCAGCCAACTGCCCTCCGCCGAAGGATTGGCTCAAGTGACGCTGACTTCCGGCTCGTTGCCGGTAGTAATTTCCAGCGTCAACGGAATGGAAGCCGTCAAGAAAGCGTACGAGATGTTGATCGCCGGTAACGATCCGCTCGACGCGGTGATTGCCGGAGTGAATCTTGTTGAAGACGATCCCGACGACATGACCGTGGGCTATGGCGGTCTCCCCAACGAAGATGGAGAAGTGGAGCTTGACGCCAGTTGCATGGACGGACCCACTCATCGCGCCGGCGCGGTGGGCGCGCTGAAGTGCATCAAGAATCCCTCCCAAGTGGCGCGCTTGATCATGGAACGATCCAACCGTGTCTTCTTGGTCGGCGAAGGGGCGCTGCGTTTCGCCGTGGCGCACGGGTTCAAGAAAGAGAATCTGCTGACCGACAAGTCCCGCGAGATTTGGCTTCGCTGGAAAGACAATCTTTCGACGAACGACGATTGGGAGCCGCCCCGAGACAAGGACGGAGACTTCGTCACGCACGGGACCCTCAACTGCAATGCGGTTGCAACGAACGGCGACCTGGTCGGGGTCACGACCACCGGCGGCCTTCCTTTCAAGGTGGCGGGACGCGTCGGCGACTCCCCCATCATCGGCGCGGGACTTTACGTCGACAACGATGTGGGCGCCGCCGGCTCCACCGGCCACGGAGAGGCCAACATCAAAGTGGCCGGCGGTCACACGGTCGTGGAATTCATGCGACAGGGCAGGCATCCGGTGGAAGCCTGTTTGGAAACCTGCAAACGCATCATCGACATGTACCACGAATCACCCAAGTGGTGGGGCGACTTGCAGAACGTGACCTATTACGCCGTCAACAAGAAAGGACAGTTTGGCGCGGCTTCCATTTTCAGTGAAACCCGATACTGCGTCGCCAGCAGGGACGGGGTGCATAAGCTCGATTGCGCCTATCTCATGAAGAGGCCAGAAACAAAAAAGTCGTAATGAGATAGAAGCCCCTCATGGTCGCCCCAACGGCCACTCCAGGGAATGAAAAGGACCAGGCAGTTGAGCCGAACTCGTTTTTGTCCCTGAAGGGGACGCCTTCAATAGCCCAGGGTTGTCCGCCCGCTCTTGGGCGGACTACCCTGGGTCTCGAATCGGCCCTGGCGGCTCAACCCTGAAAG
>CAZIDA010000198.1:0-6648 GCA_964537865.1 uncultured Acidobacteriota bacterium | reverse complement strand
TCCGCAAATTGGCATCAACGGCTCCGCCAATTTCGGCGGCCCGGGGGGATTTCCGCAAGGAAGATCGGACACCGTCTACGTCTTTTCCGACACGCTCAGTTACCTCATCGGCGACCACTCGTTGAAGATTGGCGGGGAGTTTCGACGCTTCGAGAACAACAATTTGAACAACGACACCGGAAGAATGGTCTTCACCAGCATCGCCAACTTCCTGGCGGGGACGGCGAATTCCTATACCGCCACCATTGGCGGAGTGGAGAGCGGTATCCGGACAACCGGCTTTGGACTTTTTGTGCAGGACAATTACAAAGTTCGGTCGAACCTCACGCTGGAACTGGGCCTGCGTTGGGACATGAATACGACCCCCACGGAAGTGAACAACAAGATGGTGAACTTCGATCCGGCCACCGGCGCTTTGGTGCAACTTGGCCATGGCCTCGATCAAGTGTACGGCTCCAACAACTTGAACTTCGGGCCGCGCGTGGGATTCTCTTGGGATCCATTTGGCACCGGAAAGACGGCGGTGCGTGGCGGCTACGGTCTCTATTACGACCAGCCCGTGACGAACACGGTGACCGGGCTGACCACCAATCCGCCCTTTGCCGTTCCTTCCACCGCAACGGGTGTTGTGTCCATCAGCAATCCGTTGGCGACCGCTTCTTCGGTGCCGTCGCTCAGCCCGAATGCCATCAACTTGAATTTTCAAAACGATTACGTCCAGTCCTGGAACCTCAACATCCAACGCGAGCTGATCAAGAATTTGGGAATTCAGGTCGGCTACTTCGGCTCCAAAGGCACGCACCTTCGGATGTCCGAGAACCTCAACCAACCTTTGATTCCCGGCGTGAACAGCTCCCGTCCATATACCGGCTTTTCGAACATCATTCAGGTCAACAGTCCCGGCAACTCCAGCTATAACGCCCTGTGGGTGAGCGCCACCAAGCGCATGTCGCACGGGCTTCAGCTCAGCCTGAATTACGCGTGGTCGCATTCCATCGATTACAACTCGCTCAACTCTCAAGGCGTCACCGCACAAGACAGCTACAACCTCTTCAACGATTGGGGATCGTCGGACTTCGATGCGCGGCACCACTTCAACATCAGCTACATTTACGACTTCCCCTTCAAGGGAAATCGCCTGGTGGAAGGATGGGAGTTTTCGGGCATCACCACGTTCCAATCAGGGAATCCGGTGGACATCATCGTGTCCGGGGCAGGCCCGACCGGCCTGGCCACACGCCGTCCCAACTTGGTGGGCACTCCGGCTCTTTCCGGAAACCCCACCGTGGCGCAGTGGTTCAACACGGCGGCTTTCTGCGTACCTGGAGCGGCCGGATGTGTGGGGCCCGCGATTTTTGGAAATGCCGGACGTAATTTCGTCACTGGTCCGGGATTCAACGACTTTGACTGGTCCATCATCAAGACCACCAAAGTCAACGAAGCTTTGAAAGTCGAATTCCGAACCGAGTTTTTCGATCTGTTCAACCATCCCAACTTTGGGCAGCCGGGTCGCATCGTGGGGACTTCCACCTTCGGCGTCATTACGAACACGCGATTCCCCACCGGCGATTCGGGATCGTCGCGACAGATTCAGTTCGCGTTGAAATTCCTGTTCTAATCGGAAAGGTGACGATTCATCCACTTGGGTGGAATCGTCGCACCAGAACATCGCGCGATCTTTGAGACGTCACGAATTTGTGGAGAGGTTGCGGCAGGGCGGCCTCTGCACGCCGAGATTGGAGCGAGGCGAGCTCAGGCAGACCCATCTCGAGGCGCTGGCGCCAAACGCCGGCCTCTGGAGGTGGTGAGTGATCTTCGCTTCAATGTACGCCGATGCTACCTCCTGTCCCGGGGGAGATTTTTTCTCCCCCGGTTTTTTTGTCGCCGCGTCGGTGTTCCATGAAATCCGCCGGACCTGCGCCGAAAATGGGAAGGTCTTCGATGCCGGGTAGCCGGGATTCGTCCGCTTTTGGCGAATCCCGGACTACGACGACATCAGAAAGCCGCCCCCCGATCAATCTCTGGCGCCTCCGGGATGCTCTAAAAAACAGAGCATCCCGGCTACCAAAACGATTTTCATGTCCTTGGGTGTCCGCCGCCGCGGAGCGCAGGATCGACTGCCCCGCACCCATCGAAAGGCCTCCTCTTTCTCCATCCCTCCCATTGCGCAAAACTCATCGACAAGCGATAATGGCGATCAGCGCGGGGATACAAAATCGGTCACTCATGACGTTGAATCTTTCCAACTCATTCACCACTTCTCGTTCTCGTGGCGCTGCCGCAGTGATGTTTCCCCTGATTGTCTTTTCGGTAATGATGCTTTTACCGGGAATCGGCTGGGGCCAAATCGCCGCCGTCCGTCTTCCTTCGCAACAGCGCAACGATCTACTCAATGGCCTGAAAGTGGTCGTGGTCGAGCGTCCCGGCCAGGTAAATGCTTCCGCGGTTATGGTCACCTTCGCCGGCGCCGCCGCCGATGAATTTGGAAAATCGGGAACCGCTTGGTTGACGGCGAAAATGCTGCTCGCTTCAACTCCGCAGCGAACGAGCGCTCAGATTGCCGAGGACTTGAGCGCGGAGGGACTACAAGCTCAGGCTTACGCCGATGACGACGCCAGTTGGTTTCGTCTTTCCGGGCCGGCCAAAGACATCCACACCATCTTGGAAGAAATGAGCGACTTGCTCCTCAACTCCAATTTCAACGCGAAGGAGTTGGATCAGCTCAAAGAGAAAACCGTCAGCGATTTGATGGCGCGTCGGCAGGATGCGGAGCAATGGGCGGACTTGTATTTTCACGAGAAGCTCTTCGGCCTGCAATCGTACGGCCCGCCGCCGGAAGGAACGGCGCACACGATCGAGGCCATCACCGCCGCCGATTGCGCTCAGTTCTATCAGCGCTTCTATCATCCCAACAACGCCATGCTGCTGGTGGTGGGCGGCGTCGAAACCGACGACGTGGTGAACCGAGTCCGCGTGCTGTTCGGAGGATGGGAGAACTCGCCGGTCCCTCCGATCTTTCCGAAAGCAGCGAAACAACCGGTGGGGATTCACATTCGCATCGGCGATCGACCGGGAAGCAACACGGCCGTGATTCGCTTGGGGCGCTTGGGGCCGCAACGAACTTCCCGCGACTATTACCGCCTCGAGATGATGAATTGCATTCTGGGAGGCAAGGGCTTCGACTCCCTTCTCGCGGAGCGCTTGCTGAAGAAAGATCATCTGGCGACTTCTGTTTCCAGCGAATTTGACTATTACATCGCGGGGGGCGACTGGAAGGTGAGCGTGACCACCAGCGCGGCCAACGCCGCCGCGGCGGTGGGCGACGCGCTCGACGAAATCAAAAAGATTCGCGACACCCCGGTCACGGACAAACAACTGGCCGCCGCCTCCGCGGCCCTCAGAGAGCGACTCGTGGCGCACGCTCAGACCAACGATCAAATCGCCGACGCCTGGGCGCAGATCGAAATTTATAATCTCGCGTTCGACGCGTTGTCGGCGTACACCGCACATCTGAATCGCGTCACCGCCGGGGACGTTCAAGAAGTCGCGCACGCCTACCTCGATCCGGACTCGCTCGTCCTGGTGGTCATCGGCGACTCCAACAAATTGAAAGCGGCGCTCCAGAAGTTCGGCCCCGTCGAGGTGTTTCCAGGGAAGTAGCCGGGGCGCCGCGCTACCAGGTTGCTGAAAAACAGATCAATCTCCATCGATCGTGCGGTAGCTCTTGCGCTTTATGACTCTCGATCTTCAAGAGAATGTTTTGCTGGCGCCGATGACGACGCTTGGCATCGGCGGACCCGCGCGCTTCTTCGTCCGGGTGGATCGAGAGGAAACCGCGGTGCGGGCGTATGAATTCGCGAAACACCGGAAGCTTCCTTTCTTTGTCCTGGGCGGAGGCAGCAATCTCGTCGTCGCGGACGCGGGATTTCCCGGCGTTGTGGCCCACATCGAACTGAGCGGCCGCGAGGAGTTGGCGCCGAATCCGCATACCGGTGAAAGAATCTTTCGTGTCGGCGCGGGAGTCGATTGGGATTCTTTCGTCGCCTTCTGTGTCGCCGAAAATCTTGGCGGTGTGGAATGTCTCAGCGGCATTCCCGGCTCGGTGGGCGGAACACCGGCGCAGAACGTGGGCGCCTACGGACAGGAAGTCTCGTCGGTCATTCAGTCGGTGCGCGTTTACGATTGCGCCGAAGAAAGAATGCGGACCTTGAGCCCTTCCGATTGCGGCTTCTCCTATCGCCGGTCGATCTTCAACACAACCGAGCGCCATCGCTTCATCGTTCTCTCGGTCGAATACAGCCTGCGCTCGGACGGCGCGCCGGACTTGCGCTATGCGGAGCTGGAACGATATTTTGCGCGTCAGGGAAAGGTCCCGACGCTGAAGACGGTCCGCGAAGCGGTCTTGGAGATTCGAAAAAGCAAGGCCATGGTTCTTTCCGCGGATGATCCGGACACGCGCAGCGCCGGATCCTTCTTCAAGAATCCGGTGATCGACTTGGAATCCTTTGCTCGAATCGCGAGTGCTTTCCCCGGTGAAGAGATTCCACATTATCCGGTGAAGGCTTCCGGGGAAGACGCGGCGTCTTCGCGCGTCAAGCTGGGGGCGGCGTGGCTGATTGAGCAGGCGGGATTCTCAAAAGGATATCCGAGGACGGAGCAGCGATCCAGCCGCGTCGGCATTTCGAGCAAGCACGCCTTGGCGCTCGTGAATCGCGGAGGCGCATCGGCGCAAGATCTTCTGGCGCTGATGCGCGAGATTCAGGAGAAGGTGCAGGCGCGGTTCGGTCTCCGCCTGGAGACGGAACCGGAATTCGTGGGATTCGATGAAACGCGTCCCGGCAGCGAATGACGGCGCAAACCTGGAACCGCCCCGTCCTCCTTTTGCCGCTCCCAGATTTTTTATTTTCCATTTTGATTTTTTCTCTCGATTTGCTAAATTCACCCCGTTTCCTAGTGGGGTTCCGTATCATTTAACTTCGTTCTCTTTTTTCCATCATCATTCCCCACGGGGCGGCTGCGATTGAAGACGTCTGGCCGCGCTGGAGGAGCGGGTTGCTGTAGTTCCACGGCGGGCGCGGCCGATTCCGCCTCCGTGGGAGATGACGGTCTTTTTAAGAACCTGCAATACCTTTGGATGGATGACGCCGCGACTTCGATCGTCGAACCGCCCGCATTCACCCAGCCGTTGGATCATCCTGAACGTTGTCGTTCAAGAAAAACCATTTTCGAAAACATCGCATCGAGGGAAGGTGGAGAACCACTATGAATCGAGTGTCACGAATATTATTCGTACTGATCGTCGCCTTCATGTTCTTGGGCGGAACGGCTCTCATCGTCGCCCAGACGCAAACCCCGGCACAGCCATCGCAATCGGCTCAACCGGCGAAGGCGAAGGAATCGGAGACCGATCTGTACACCGCGTGGTACAACGAAAAAGATCCGGCCAAGAAAGTCGATATCGCCAAGAAGTATTTGGAGCTGTATCCCAAAGGCCAGTACGCCTCCTACATGGAGCAGACGATTTTGCAGTACAAGTTTTCCCAGTTCCAAACCGCGTTTAAGAATCACAACGACGCCGACTTGTTCAAGATCGCGAAAGATTTTCTGGCTTCCCCTCCCGCCGGCATCGAGCCCATTACGTTTCTCTACTGGCCGGCCTTGGAGAGTCAGCGCATGACCATGGCGCGCGATTTCAGCATGGAAGCCGACGGACGCGACTTCACCACCAAGTGCATTACGGAGATTGAAGCGGGAAAAATTCCGGCGATGGTTCAAGACAAGACTGCCTGGGCGGGCGGACAAAAGAATAAGGTCTTGGGCCTGCTCTATCAGAACTTGGGCTTGATGGACGTTCACGACAAGAACAACGATCAGGCCGTCACGGAATTGCAGAAAGCCTTGTCCTACGACGACAAGCAGCCGTACACCGCTTTTCAATTGGGTTTGTTGTACCAGGACAGATACAACAACGACTTGGCGAAGTACAACGCTATTACCGATCAGAACAGCCCCGAAGCCAAGGCTCAACTGGATGTGCTGCACGCCGACGAAGATGCCGCCATCGACGCGCTGGGCCGCTTCCTGGCGCTCACCGACGGCATGGCGCAATGGACCAGTCAGCGCGCCAACGTGCAGCCGGTGTTGGATGCGTTCTGGAAAGAGCGGCATCCGGATGATCCGAACGGATCGCAAAAAGCGGTCGACAAGTACAAGAACCCTCAGCCGACCAGTCCAACAGCGCCCACGAATCCGTCGACTTCCGGCGCCGGCGCATAGTTCCGATCGGGCGCGCGCTGCCACGAAAATAGCCGCCGCGCAATGTCTGGGTGGCCGGGATTCACTTGCCTTTGAGGGAATCCCGGACCTATGGCGCGCCGCTTTGCCGATTGATTCGCCGTTCGTCTTCACGTCGTCTCGACGAGGAGAGGAGCGGCGTTTTTCTTTCGCAGCGCTTCCTTCGGCGCAGGTTGAATCATGCCAGCCATCCGCTTTTCCACGCGCACTCAATGGGATCTCCAGACGAATGCGCTGACGCGACGCATCGCGCGCCTCCGCGGCGAAGGACGCACGCTTCTCGATTTGTCGGAATCCAATCCCACCCGCTGCCGCTTCAATTATCCCCAAGAAGAAATTCTCTCAGCGCTCGCT
>CAZIDA010000197.1:0-6663 GCA_964537865.1 uncultured Acidobacteriota bacterium | reverse complement strand
AAAGGGATGCCCGACGAGATTCTTCGCGTTCTCGTCACTCGTCATGGTCCGATCATGAAGCGCGACGCCACCACCGGTTACGCGCTCAAGTGGACGGCGCTGGGGCCGAACGGCGTCGGATTTCCATTTCTGAAATTGAATCAGGCGTCCAATTGGCATGACTTCACCCATGCGCTCAAGAGTTACGGAGGCCCGATTCAAAACATCGTTTACGCCGACGTCGATGGAAACATCGGACTCTACGACGCCGGCAAGATTCCTATTCGCAACGCCGGAATCGGAAACATCCCCGTTCCTGGGAACACGGATGAATACGAGTGGGTGGGTTACATCCCGTTCGATCAACTCCCGCACCTTTATGACCCGCCGGATGGAATCATCGTGACCGCCAATCAGCGCATCACTGGCGACAGCTATCCGTTTTTCGTCTCCAATGACTGGGAGGCGCCCTATCGTTTCGCGCGCATTCACGAACTTCTCACCGCGCAAAAGAAATTCACTCGCGACGACTTTCTCAAGATTCAAGGGGACGTCGATTCCGAAGCCGACCAAACGCTCGCCGGCTTTGCAGTCCGAGCGTTCAAGAGCGCGCCGACTTCCGATCCCCTCGTCAAAGCGGCCATCGATCAGCTCCAACGCGGCAACTACATCGCGACACCCGACAACGCTGCCGTCACGATTGCCGAATCTTTGCGATGGCAACTCGAGGAGACGATTCTTTCGAGCGCTCTCGGGAAGCAGTGGAAGGACTATCACTCCAGCATGAAGCCTATCTTCATTGAGAACATCTTGACGGATCGCCCGGCGCGCTGGCTTCCCAACGGATATCACAGCTACGACGAATTGATGGTTCGCTCCCTGGAACGGGTGGGTCACGATTTGTCAGACCGCTACCATTCCACCGATCCATCGGCCTGGCGTTGGAATCACTATCCGCTTCTCTTTAGTCATCCGTTGGCGCGCTTCTGGCCGTTGACTCGCTTGCTCGACGTGGGACCCTTTGAACAACCCGGCACGCAATGGACCGTCAAGCAAACCACCTCCACCATCGGCCCCTCCATGCGCATGGTGGTCGATCTCTCCGACTTCGATCACTCCTACAACAACATCACGCTCGGCGCATCCGGGCAACCTTTCAGCCTTTACTACAAGGACCAAATCACACATTGGCTCGGTGTGAAGAGTTGCTTCATGTCTTTTTCAGATGACGCTGTGAAGAAAAACGCGGTGAACACCTTGGTGTTGGCGCCGTAGTCGAGCTTCATCGCGCACCAAGGGCGAAGCGCAAGTCAGAGGCCCGTGCCGCTTTCGAAACCAAATCACTGGCCGCCTGCGTATTGATGGCGAGATCGAGTGACCAGACAAGATTAGATTCTCCTCGACATGGAGATGTCTGTCCCATTTGCTCCGAAGGAGCAACCTTCAATAGCCCAGGGCATCGCCCTGGGTCATCGCACCGACGAGCGAACGGTGGAACCCTGAAGGGGATCCCTAACTTCAATCCCACACATACCGATCATCAAAAGTGAGATAGCTGTGCATCTCGGTCCGCACGTTCGGTTCAGTGAGAAATGGAAAACGATCTTTCGTAGAGAAAATAATATGGAGGAGCACACTGGCAAGGGATTGAGACATGGAGAATCTCCAATGGGGGAGGGTTAGAGAACCCCTTCAGGGTTCTTCGTCATTAGTATCTTATCAAAAGGAGGATGTCAAAGTCCCAGGGCGTTGCCCTGGGCTATTTAAGGTTGCTCCTTCGGAGCAAGGGGGCCGGTGAAGCCGCATCCATGAGAGATTTGCTCCTGGGGGGTGGGCTTCGAAAAGCGGAAGCCCACACCCCAGGCTACTCGATGTCGCCGCTCCGCGGCGACCGCAATGACGCTGACGGACAAATCGAGCCACACCCTGCCTGCGCCTCACCTTTACATTCCTGACGTTCTTTCCTATCATACGCCGTCGATTTAAGAGGAATACGCGTACGCCTTGCTCAGCAAGTTTCGAAAATCTTGCTTTTTTGACAAGATTTTCAGGTCGCAACGACGTAACCATGAGCACCATTTGGTTGCGGCCCCAGGCCGCTCTGCGTTTCTGAATTTCGAACTGGAGAACTTTGGGTTTTCATCACATGCGCTCATCCACTCATCCGCTCGATCCCATTTTCCGTCCTCGCTCCATTGCCATCATTGGGGCCTCGCGGAAGAAGGGATCCATTGGCCGCGAAATTCTGCACAACCTGATGGAGTACGAGTTCAACGGAAAGATATTTCCGGTCAATCCCACGGCCGATGTGATTCATTCCATCAAATGTTTTCCTTCTGTCTCATCGATTCCCGACGAAGTGGATCTGGCGGTTATCGTGGTTCCCAAGCAGCAGGTGTTGGAGATTGTCGACGAATGTGGCGCCAAGGGGATCACCGGATTGGTGGTCATTTCCGCCGGCTTCAAAGAAGTGGGCGGTGACGGCGTGACGTTGGAACAGCGGCTCAAAGAGAGGATCCGTTCGCATGGCATGCGAATGATCGGCCCGAATTGCATGGGCATCATCAACACGGATTTGGCGGTGCGCGAGAATTGCACCTTCGCTCCAACGGAACCGCTCACCGGAAACGTCGGCTTCATGTCTCAGAGCGGCGCTCTCGGCGTCGCCATGCTCAACATCGCCCGAAAAGTAAATCTCGGTTTTTCCTATTTCGTTTCCATGGGAAACAAGACCGATGTGTCGGGAAACGACCTGCTGGAATATTGGGAGAACGATCCCCGCACCGAGATCATCTTGATGTATCTGGAGTCGTTTGGAAATCCCCGCAAGTTCACGCACATCTGTCGACGCATCACGCGGCGCAAACCCATTCTGGTGGTGAAATCCGGACGCACGACGCAAGGCGCTCGTGCGGCCTCGTCGCACACGGGCGCCATGGCGGGAATGGATATCGCCATCGACGCGTTGCTGGATCAGTGTGGCGTGCTGCGCGTGAATTCCGTCGAAGATTTGTTTGACGTGGCCATCGGCTTTTCCAACAACCCGATTCCCCGGGGAGATCGCGTGGCCGTGCTGACGAATGCGGGAGGGCCGGCCATCATGGCCACCGACGCCTGCGTCAACGCCAAGCTGACGATGGCGGAATTCTCAGAAGCCACGCGCGATGCGCTGAAACGTTATCTTCCTCCGGAAGCAAGCGTCCTGAATCCGATCGACATGATCGCCAGCGCCAACAAAGAGAGTTATGCCTTTTGTCTGGAGGCCGTGCTGAAAGATGAAGGCGTCGACGCCGCCATCGTCATCTTCGTCCCGCCCATGATGGTGAATCCGATCGACATCGTTCAGTCGATAGAAAGCGTTCGCAAGAAGCACGCCAAGCCGGTTCTCGGCGTCTTCATGGCGCGCGACGAATTTTTTGAAGAAGTCAATCGGTCGAACCCGGAACACTTGCCGCTTTATCTATTTCCGGAATCGGCGGCGCAAACGCTTTCTGCCATGGTCCGCTATTCTCGATGGCGCGCCCGCCCGCACAGCGAAGTGAAACGCTTTGAAGTGCGCTTCGACGAGGCCCAGCGCATTCTCGCTCAAGCCAAACGCGCCCGGCGCTCGCAGTTGACGATTGTCGAGTCCCTGGAAATTCTGCGCGCTTACGGAATTCCCGTGGCGAGTTATTCGCTGGCGCAGACACGGGCGCAGGCGCTTAAAGCCGCTGGCGCCATCGGATATCCTTTGGTCTTGAAAGTGGTTTCATCCGAACTCACGCACAAGACTGAAGTGGGCGGCGTCGCCGTCGACCTTCGCACCGAACAGGAACTGGCCGACGCTTTCGACCATATCCAAGAACGTTTGTGCGCCGCCAATTTGGAAGGGCAGGTTGAAGGTTACTTGATTCAAGAGATGGTGAAGGGCGGCAAGGAATTGATTCTGGGAATGACGCTCGATCCGCATTTCGGACCGCTCCTCATGTTCGGCCTAGGCGGGATTTTTGTAGAAACCATCAAGGACGTTGTTTTTCGAATCACTCCCATCACCGAGCTTGAAGCGAGCGAGATGATCCGGCAGATTCGCGGACACGCGCTGTTGGAGGGAGTCCGGGGCGAGCCTCAGGTTGATATCCGTTTGGTGGCGGAATCTCTGCAGCGGCTCTCGCAGTTGATTTCAGATTTTCAGGAGATTGTGGAAGTGGATGTGAATCCGTTCCTTGCTTCGGCGCTGCCGCAGAATTCAAAAGCGCTCGACGCCAGAATCAAGATCTCTCCGGATCTGTCATGATGATTGCCTCGTCCCTCATTGCCGCCGTTGTCGCTCTGCTCGTGGGGCTGCTCCTCTACGCCTCCTTTTCCATCCGCTCTTCCCTATTCGGAAAGATTTATTGGCATGGGCGCCGCGATCGAAACCAAATTGCCATCACCTTCGACGATGGACCGCATCCACAGTTCACGCCACAGATTCTCGACCTGCTTCGTCGCGAAGAGGTTCCCGCAACTTTTTTCTTGGTTGGAAAGAAAATTGAAGCTTTTCCTGAAATCGCTCGAGCCATTCGAGACGCGGGTCACGAATTGGGCTTTCATGGTTTCACGCATTGCCCACTCTGGATGAAGAGTGGCGCGACTCTGGAGCGCGAGATCGCACAGTCTCGGCAAGCCTTTCAAAAGGAGCTGGGATTTCAACCCACCCTCTTCCGACCGCCATACGGAATTCGCGGTCGTCGCATCATGCGCCTGGCCGCTTCGCTGGGATGGAAAACAATTTATTGGACCCGGGCGGGATGGGATTGGACTGAAATCTCTGGGAAGGAGGTGGCGCGTCGTGCGCTGAAAAAAGCAGCGGCCGGCAACATTCTTCTGCTTCACGACAGCGACGGGCCT
The DNA here is from genome assembly GCA_964537865.1 of uncultured Acidobacteriota bacterium. GTDB lineage: Bacteria > Acidobacteriota > Terriglobia > JAIQFV01 > JAIQFV01 > CAZIDA01. The sequence goes on along the minus strand of CAZIDA010000197.1, from coordinate 1,815 downwards.
CACCTGGAGGCGGACCGCCGCCGCACGGTCGAAGCGCTTGAAATCATCATTCGTGAATTGAAGCGGCAACACTTCGAGTTGGTCAAGGTTTCGCAGATGCTGCCCGAGTAGTTGCGATCCGCGCTCTCCTTTTTTCCTTTTCAGCAACTCGCCTCAATTTATCCGGCAAAACTGAATTTCTGACTGACGACTGTGAGATCTTTCGAAACGACGATCTTGGCCGCGAATCCCGCGCGAGGCCGTGTGGCCGAAGCGAAGCGCAAGTCGCGAATCGTCACCTGTGTGTTTTCTCCTTCGGGGGCCGTGGAGTAAATCGGCAAGCGGGCAAATTCCAAGAATGTTTTTCCCGTCGTGCTTTCCTGCGCGGCGCGAAGCAGCGCGCTCTCTTCCGGCTTGTAAAACACCTCCGCCGTGTTGAGCCGCGGAACGGAGAAGCTCCGATCCACCTTCAACGAGTAATAGGCTTTCGCTGTTTCCACAATCCCCACCCACGCAAACGGATTCGCGGGTCGCGGCAGCGCGTACACGGCAATCGGATTCTCACCGCGATACATGAACGCCGACAGTTTCTGCACGGCCACGCGGTGATTGAAGTCACGCACCATCCAAAGGCACACGATGAGCAGGAGCGACACAACGGCGCCCACGCGGCCGCGACGCTTCTTTCGCTCGCCGATTTCTTCCGAGATCATTCGGAACAAGCTCGGCAACACCAGCCCCAAAATCAAAATGGCGAGGATGATCGGATCAATGATGAATTCAATATCCAAGGCCACCCATCGATCGCTGAACGGCATGAACGGGCGGACGCCGTAACTGTTCGTGTAATCCAACAGCAGATGGCTCCAGGTACCGATCAAGCAAATGGCGCTGATGATGACAAACGACGGTTGGGGGCCGGAGTCAGGCCGTTTTCGCCAAGAGCGACGCTGCAAGAAGAATGTGATCGCCGCCAGCAAAAATCCGAGCGCCGTGACTCCGATCATGGAGTGAGTAATGCCGCGATGATATTTCAGGTACGCCAGACTTCCCCAGGCGCGGGAGATGACGTCGATGTCCGGCAAATTCGCCGCAATCATCAACGTCACCGTGGCGTGCTTCATCTTCTGATTGAGACCCGTTCGCGAGATGGCCGCGCCCAACAAGGTGTGCGTTAGATTGTCCATCACTCCTCAAAGCAAAATTCAAACTGGCGCCGCCTGACGCGACGTGCTCCAGAAGGAACGCGCATCGAATGCCGATCACAACGCCCGCCTCAGCGATACGGCGATTTCAAATACCGCTTGGCCATTTCCTGACTGTCGTTGACGCCGGCGTACTCCAGTGATTTCTTGTAGGCGGCCACGGCCTCATCGCGTCGTCCCAGAGCGTCGAGGGCGTTCCCCTTCACAACGTACAGTTGCGGCAGCAGGACGGCATTGCGCGAGCCGCCTTTTTCAGCGCGAGCCGACAGTTCCAGCGCATGGCTCCAATCTCGCTTGGCGAGATAATTCCTGGCTTGATAAAAGTCGAGCCAGGCCATCGCTCCCTCGCTGTACTCGCTGTGATTTCGCGAAACCTCTTCTGCCAGCTTGTTGAAAAAAGCGATGCCGGCGTCCCAGTGTTTCATGCCGATGTATTCGTTGGAGGCCCACATGTAGAAGACGTGGTTCAACGGATATTGCGTTATCAACATTTCCAACTGCCTCTCGTATTCGTTCCACTGTTTCTCGGTGATGTACACGCTCAGCAAGATGATGTTCGCTTCGGTCCGGGCATACTCGCCTTTCTCCGCGGCCAACTTCAGTTGTTGAATTCCTTTGTTCTTGTCTCCCC
>CAZIDA010000196.1:1699-6674 GCA_964537865.1 uncultured Acidobacteriota bacterium | reverse complement strand
CGGAAAAACCACCACCACGTCGATGATCGCCGCCGTGTTGCACGAAGCCAAACTCGATCCCACCGTCATCGTGGGAGGGCGGCTGAACGCCCTCGGAACCAACGCCCGGCTCGGCCTGAGCGAGTGGATGGTGGTGGAAGCCGATGAGAGCGATCGCTCGTTTCTGAAAATCACACCCACCATCGCCGTCATCACCAACATCGATCGCGAGCACCTCGATCATTATCGGGACCTGCAAGATATTCAAGCGGCCTTCATCGCCTTTGCCAATAAAGCGCCATTTTATGGGAGCGTGATCGCGTGTATCGATGATTCGTGGACGCGGGCCATTCTGCCGCGCCTGGAGCGGAGGGTGCTCACCTATGGAAAAAGGGAAGACGCTGATCTTCACATCACGGCCGTTCAACTGGACCGTTTTGAGTCGAGCTTTGAAATCGTTTTCCGCGGAAGGAGCTTGGGGCGTTTTGAACTGCATGCTGTGGGCCTGCACAATGTGCTCAACGCCGCCGCCGCCGTGGGAGTGGGGCTGGAATTGGAGGCGCCGCTGGAGTCCATCCGCCAAGGGCTCGCCGATTTCCGCGGCGCCGAGCGACGCTTCGAATTCAAAGGCGAGCAAGGCGGCGTGACGGTGATGGATGACTACGGCCATCACCCCACGGAAATTCGCGCCACCTTGGCGGCGCTGCGACGTTGCGCATTCCGCCGCGCCTTCGTGGTCTTTCAGCCGCATCGGTACACCCGCACAAAATTTTTGATGGATGAATTTGCGCGCGCTTTCGATGACGCCGATGAAGTGATCATCACGGAAATCTATGCGGCCTCCGAAGAGCCGATTCCTGGAATCACCGGACAAGCGCTCGCGGAGCAGGTGCGCGCCCGATCGAGAGCCGAAGTTCATTATGTCCCGCGCGTCGAAGACGTGCCCGGCGCTTTGGCGTCGAGGGTTTGCTCCGGCGACGTGGTGCTGACGTTGGGCGCCGGCAATGTTTGGAACGCTGGCGTTCGGTTGCTGGCGTTGCTCAAAGAACCGAACCATCGGGTGGTTTGAGGGAGGATGTGGGAAGCTGCGGAGCAACTCGTGATGCCGATTGGAAGCAGCGGGTCTGCGTCACAGAGCGTTCTCAATTGAAGATGCCGGGCAGTTATTCATGCCCAGACACATCAGAGGACTGAAGCGCATGGAGATGATCCCATCGATGGAACTGACAGCAACGTCGTCCCCCAAGGGGACGCGCCCTCCAGCCCAGGGTTGTCCGCCGCTCTTTGGCGGACTACCCTGGGTAACGGATCGCCCCAGCGACACAACCCGCCGCGGCGGGTTGTGTCAAACGTTCCTCTCTTTTTTCGAGGCAGGTAAGGGAGCCTGCTCCATTTTGATGGTGCAGGGCAGGCAAGAGTGCCTGCCCCACTACGGGGGAGTTTGAAAGGTTATGGCCAGAAGCGAAAAGAACCGCGCTGAAGACCTGGAGGAGTTTGAAGAGAGTCCGTACCTCCGGAGGCAGCGCTCTGTCCCGATCAAGAAAAAGCAGATTGAGACGAGCAAAGTGGCCATCTTCTTTCGGATCTTTTTTGCGGTGCTGTTTCTCGCGGCGTTGGGGCTGGGCGCGCGTCGCATGGTCGAATACGCCACCACCGCGCCGCAATTTCAATTGAGCATCCGGGAGATTCGCGGCCTCCGTAATCTTTCCGAGAACACGGTGATGGATCAGTTGGCGCCGTTGATCGGTCAAAACATTTTTCGCGCTAATTACAGTGAGTGTATCGGGGCGCTCATGCAAATTCCCTGGGTGCAGTCGGTGGTTTTCTTGCGCTACTGGCCGTCGTCGATCTCCGTCATCATTACGGAGCGGCAGCCGGTGGGCTACGCCTTGGTGAACGGAACCGTGCAGTTGATCGACAAAGAAGGCGTGCCCCTCACTCCCTCCGGCGAGATGCAGCAGCATTTCGATTTTCCGGTCATGCGCGGCTTGGCGCCCGAAAACACCGTCGACGATCACACCATCAATCGCATCCGCATTCAGCGATACATGGCGTTGCTCAAGGATTTGGACAGCGACCAAAGCGGCTACTCCAAAGATCTATCGGAAGTCGATGTATCCGATCCGGACGATGTCAAGATTATCGGTAAAGCTGATCCCATCCTCGTGAATCTTGGAAAGGAAGATTTTCTGCAGCGGTACAAGGAGTATCTCGGCAACATCAAACGGCTGGAACAGGATCATCCGAATATCGACTCGGTCGACATGCGGTTCAAAGGTCAAATCATCATCAAGCTGCAAGAGAAGCCGAAGGAAGAGAAAGGAAAGAAGGGGTAGGTGCGGGTGGCGCAGACACTCTTGTCTGCGCCCCTGGTGAGTTTTGTTTGAAGATTTGAGGCAGGCAAGAGGCCTTGCCTCACCGAGGGTAGCGTTGAAGAAGAAGGATCAATTCATCGTAGGTTTGGATGTTGGCACGACGGAGACGCGCGCCCTCATCTGCGAAGTGGGAACGGATGGACGCCTTGAAGTCGCGGGCGTGGGGTGCGCCGAATCGAAAGGCGTGCGCCAAGGCGTCGTCGTCAAGCTCGACGAGGCGGTGCAGTCAATCAAGAAGGCCTTGGAAGAAGCCGAGCTGATGGCCGGCGTTCAAGCGGAATCGGTTTATGTTTCGCTCGGCGGGAAGCACATCAAGAGCATGAACAGCCAGGGCGCCATCGCGGTGCTGGGACGAAATCGCGAAATCACCAAGGACGACGTGCGCCGCGTGATGGAAGCCGCGCAGGCCGTGGCGCTGCCCTCCGACCGGGAAATCACGCACGTCCTGCGGCAACAATTCATCGTCGACGAGCAGGACGGCATCGACGATCCTCTGGGCATGCTGGGAACGCGGCTCGAAGCGACCGTCCACATCATCACCAGCCCGGTGACGGCGGCGCAAAACGTGGTGACGGCGGTGAACCGATCGGGCGCGTACGTGAAAGGAACGGTGCTGCAATCTCTGGCGGCAGCGGAAGCCACCTTGGCGCACGATGAAAAAGAACTCGGCGTGGCCATGGTGCTGCTCGGAAGCGGCACCAGCGATCTGGCGATTTTTCTGCACGACGCCGTGTGGCACACCTCCGTGACGCCGCTCGGAGGCGAGCACATCACCAGCGATCTGGCGGTGGGACTTCGCACGCCCATCCCGGAAGCGGAGCGAATCAAGCGGGAGCAAGGATGCGCCATGACTTCACTGGTCACCGAGGATTGCGACGTGGAAGTCTCCGGGGTCGGCAGCCGGCGTCCGCGATCGTTTCCCCGGAAGTTGGTGTGCGACATTATTCAACCGCGCGCCGAAGAGATTTTGACTCTGGTGCGCGACGAAATTCGAAAGACCGGATTTGAAAAACAGTTGGGATCGGGCGTCGTCATCACCGGGGGAAACGCCAAGCTGCGCGGCATGTTGGAACTGGCGGAGCAGATTCTTAATCTGCCGGTGCGGCTGGGGACTCCGGAAGGACTGAACGGCTTGAACACCACACTCAACAATCCTTCGTTCGCCTCGGCGGTCGGATTGGTGCGTTACGGCAGCCGCCTGCGGATGGCGAAATTGGCGAGCGAGCAACACGCCACCGGGACGCTGGGCCGGTTCATGGAACGGCTCCGGAACTGGGTCCAATAGGACTTGGGTTTTTCGTGCTGTTTCTTGGTTTTTTGGGTTGTTTTTCACTTGCAATTCGGAAAGGGCGGGCGTAATTTACCATGCGAGATCGCTTGAAATACTCAAAGGATGCGCAACCCGCCGCGGCGGATAGCCGGGGCGGGATTTCGAACCGAAACCAATTTGAAGGAGTGAATGACGAGATGGCCAATCCAGCCGGCGGTATTCGTCTAACTTTTGAGGACTCCCCCCGGAACAACGCCAAGATCAAAGTCATCGGCGTCGGCGGCGGCGGCGGCAACGCCGTCAATCGCATGATCGAAGCCAACATCGAAGGCGTCGATTTCTTGGTGGCCAACACCGATTTGCAGGCGCTGCGCAGCTCGCGCGCCCCGGTGAAAATTCAATTGGGGGCGAAACTCACCAAGGGGCTCGGCGCGGGCGCGAATCCGGATATTGGTCGACAGGCGGCGCTCGAGGACACGGAAAAATTGCTGGAGGCGCTCGAAGGCGCCGACATGATCTTCGTGACCACCGGACTCGGAGGCGGCACCGGCACCGGCGCCACCCCCATCATCGCGGCGCTGGGCAGTGAATTGGAAGCGCTGACGGTGGCCGTCGTCACCACGCCGTTTCAGTTTGAAGGCAAGAAGCGCATGCTCCAAGCCGAGCAGGGGTTGCAAGAATTGCGCGATTGCGTCGACACGGTCATCGCCATTCCCAACGAGCGCTTGATGCAATGCGTGGAGCACGGCACCAGCTTGTTCGACGCCTTTCGCGTCGCCGACGATATTTTGCGGCAAGCGGTGCAAGGCATCTCCGACATCATCACCATTCCCGGAATCATCAATCGCGACTTCGCCGACGTGAGGGCGATCATGGAGCACATGGGCATGGCCATGATGGGAACCGGCGTGGCGACCGGAGAGAAACGCGCCGTCGAAGCGGCCACGCGCGCCATCTCGTCGCCGCTGCTGGAAGATCAATCCGTCAATGGAGCGCGCGGCGTCTTGATCAACATCACCGGCTCCAGCAACCTCATGCTGCATGAAGTCCACGAAGCTTCGTCCATCATTTACAACGCCGCGCACGAAGACGCCAACATCATCTTCGGCGCCGTCCTCGATGAATCGATGGGCGACAGCGTCAAGATTACCGTCATCGCCACCGGCTTTGGCGCCGATCAGGTCGTGAAACAGAAACCGATCGAAGGCCATTTCATGCGGCAGATTCGCATTCCCCGAAACGGCAATGGAGGTGGCAACGGAAACGGAAACGGGAATGGGAACGGTTCAAAGCACGGCGCCGCGCCGGAGCAACCGGAAGTCATGGGTCCGGCCATTTCCGATGACAAGGA
>CAZIDA010000196.1:0-1599 GCA_964537865.1 uncultured Acidobacteriota bacterium | reverse complement strand
GCCCGCAACTCGGAATCATACTCCCTTATAGAACCCATATTTTTCGCTTGCCTTTGAAAGGCAAAAAGTGTCAGCATAAGCGACGAACCGCTCTTGATGGAGGCAATCTCTCAAGTTGGTTGCAGAAACGCGAAAATTACACCTCATTGAAAAACTGAGATTGCGCCCCCTCCTCTTTTGATAATAGGGACATCCAGAGATTCCAGAAATTCCGGCCATTGCAGTTTTGAACAAGGCGATTGATTCTCTTGGGAAGACGGCGGAGCAAAGCGCAGCTTGCTTTCCCTTCTGCCATTGCTCCTTTGAGATGGACTTTCTGGCCTGCAGCCAACGGCTTTGAGGTGTTCATATGTTGGCCACTTCTTGGCTGGGATACTTGGAATTACGCAATTCAAGTGCTGTTTGCGCGGTAAAGCGATGGGTGGGAGTTCGGAAAGGCGCACAGGACACGCGGATTCTCCATGATCCAGCTCATGGTGACCGGTCTTGGGTTGGTTGTGTGCGTGATGGCGCGGACGCTTCGTGCTGGCCATCAAGCGGTTGAATCAGACGGTCGAGTTGGCGCGCAACCACGCCCCGCTTCTGCAACTTATCCGCTGCGCCCTTATGCCAACAGAAAGTGGAGTGGGATGAAAGAGGTGTTGTTTCCAGTTTGGCTCTTTGGCCTCTTCACGTTGGAGGCCGTGGTACTCATCCAAAGTGGAGAGAACCAGATCCGCCGACTCAGAACTCAGTACGGAGCAACTCCCCCAAGCCGCCGAGTGGCCGCAAAGGATTAGGCTCCCAAGAACGTAACTCCTCAGAAGCAAATATGCTCGGCTCATGCACATCCCCTTTTCAGGCCAGATCCACAACCCAGTTAGACACTATGGGAGAAGTGGCCTTCCGCACCTGGTGCAGAAAGCCCACCCCTCAAGGTTCTTGTGCCCGCACTTCCGCCGTCTCGACCAACCAATTTCGTTTTGGCAGGTGACGGTCGGCTTTAGCACGCAGTTGCACGTCGGGCAAAATTCATCACAATTGCTGACGGGCCCCAGACAGGAAGGGCAACGCAGGCCAGCTGGGACTGGCGACTGGGGCGGCACTGCCGCCCATATCGGTTTGCCTGGGGCGTTTTGGAAGCCCATATTCTACCCTCCAACCGGTCAACAAGTGAGTCAAAGGATCACGCCGGCACCTCAGCTTTGATGGATGCTGTAGATTGTCCGTCCATTGAAGTCACACTGAAGCTCTTGGTGCGCCCGGTAGAAATGGATATCGGAGAAGACGAATTGCCGCACCTTGGCTGGATCTCCAAATTGACGCCTACGCGCCTGACGCTCGCTGCCTCGTACTGACCGTCCGTAAACCCGACCTGCCCGGCCAGCAACACAGTATCACGGTCAACAACCACTGCTTTTCCGCTTGGCATGTGAACCCGGCCATGAACGACAGCAGCTTGGCAGAAGGGGCAGGCGTGAACTCTGCTGGCCACAAACTCTTTCCGGCAATAGGCGCATTCGTATACCCATCGCGATGCTGCTTCCAATGCCTCAGCCCATTTTTTCGCTTCCACGCGCAATTCCGGATTCAACACTCGACCCGAAGTCCCAAATGTAG
>CAZIDA010000195.1:0-6697 GCA_964537865.1 uncultured Acidobacteriota bacterium | reverse complement strand
CATAAAATATTTTTCGCTCAACCTTGATCAACCCCTGCGTAATTTGGGTTTAAGGTTTACCTCGTCGAGTCTCTTCCGGCAATGGTTGTGCCGATGCTCAGCTTCAACCTCGTCAACTTGGCTCTCAGCTTAATGGTTCTGCAGATAATTGTCCTCGTGGGACCGGCGATAACGTTGGGCCTTATTTCATCGAACAGAAAACTGATGGGCGACTATTCTTTGGAAGGGCCCAATGAGGTCATTTACTGGACTTTCCTTGTTTTGATATTTGCGACCGGGGTTGCGAGCATAACATGCATGCTGTAAGCATGTGGCAGGCTCCCAACAGGAGGATTTCCCCAGATCGACGGGTTCAAGGTCTTCCCTATGTCAGGTGCAACCCTTTTTATGTTCGGCTCTCTTTTTGCGCCTACAAGCGCACAAGGTCCGTTTTCCAGGTTGTCAAATTTAACCACTATCCAGCGAAAGATTCCCATTGACGAACGGGGCCTCTCAGTATTATAGATATTTCTTGAATACTGAAATATTCCCATGGCGACCGTAGAACGGCGGGCGACATTAGATCGTGAGTTGTACCGATGGCACGCGGAGATATGCAAAGTCTTTTCGCACGCGTTGCGGCTTGAGATCGTCGCTGTGTTGCGCACGCAGGAACTCTCAGTATCTAGACTGGCGGCGCGGCTGGGCGTTTCCATCGGCAATCTTTCGCAACACCTTAATATGATGAAGCAGAGACGCGTGCTCGCTGCGCGCAAAGAAGCAAACAATGTGTACTACCGTCTGGCCAATCCTCGGCTGGTTGAGGCTTTTGACTTGATCCGTGACCTCCTGCTGGAGCAGATGCACCGGGAAAGCGCGCGCCTGCGCGACTCAGGACATATGCGGCCGGGGCGGCCCCGGAGGGGAAGTCAAAACCTCAGAAAGAGAGTCCGCCTTCGTGGATAAACTGACCCTCATCATTCAAGATGCTCCCTATGGCACGGAGAAGGCCTACAACGCCCTGCGCTATGGCGCCGCCTTGGTGGCTCAACAAGTGGCGGTCAACGTGTTTTTGTTGGCTGATGGCGTTGCCGTGGCGAAAAGAAACCAGAAAGTCCCTACCGGTTACTACAACACGGCGGACATGCTCAGTCGCTTGATCGCCAAGGGCGTCAAAGTGAAAACTTGAGGCACCTGCGCAGCGGCCAGGGGTCTTGGCCAAGAGGATCTAATTGAAGGAGTGGAGAACGGACATGTCCGATTTAGCAGCTTGGACCAAAGAAAGCGACTCTGTGACAACATTTTAGTTAGTTCGAGAATCTGACTGAAGGCAAGGTTCATTTCAAGAGGAAAACACAAATAGGGACAGACACCTAGGGAACAACAAGCTTGAAACAAGGAGTCTGTGAAGTGTGTTTCCCCAATTTTCTGAGGAGGAAATAAATTATGAAAACCAAGACTATCGTTATTGTGCTGGCCATACTGCTCGGCCTCGTTGCCGTCGCGTATGCGGCGATGGGTGGGCCACAGGGAACATCCACTCCCCGTCCCCCTGAGCAAGCGGCCGCGTGCCCCTGCATGCAAGGAGCGATGATGGGTGGAATGATGGGCGGAATGATGGGCAACATGGGGAATATGCCACTGAAGCAGGGAATGATGGGCAAAATGCAGCAGGGGTCAGGAATGATGGGAATGCAGCCCGGGATGATGAGCTTCTGCCCCATGATGATTCCCGGCGCCAAAGTGGAGGTCAAGTCGTTGGACCACGGCGCCTCCATCACCATCACCAGCGGTGATGCCAAGACCGCTCGGCGCATTCAACTCATGTCCGAGATGATGCGCGTCATGCAGGAACTGCGAAGCGAGCAGTAGCTGAGAGAAGGAAGAGGCAACCTCGCGCAGGGTATATTTGGCAAAGATCGAGCCCGGGTAGATGTCCGGTTTTTTTTGAGGGGAACGGGAGCGCTGATGTCGAACAAGACCATTGTAATCCTAGGAGGCGGCATTGGAGGGCTGGTCGCCGCCAACGAACTGCGACAGCACTTGAGGCGCGAGCACCGGGTGGTTCTGGTGGAGAAGAACGCCGATCATGCTTTCGCACCGTCTTTCTTGTGGTTGATGACGGGTGAGCGCGAGGCATCTCGCATCGTCCGCCCGGTCAGCACTCTTGTGCGCCGGGGCGTGGAACTCATTCACAGTGAAGTCCACGCGATTGACTTGGCGCATCGACAGGTGGAGACCGGTTCCGGAAATCTGAATTACGACCACTTGATCGTGGCTCTCGGAGCTGAGCTTGCCCCAGAGACAATTCCGGGATTTTCTGAGGAGGCGCAAACGTTTTGTACGTTTGACGGCGCCCGCCGATTACGCAACAGTCTTCGGGACTTCTCCGCTGGAAATATCGCTGTGGTGATTGCCGGTCTGCCGTTCAAATGTCCGGCAGCACCTTACGAGGCGGCGATGTTGCTTGCAAACTACTTTGGACGACGCGGACTCAGAGAAAAGGTTGGGTTGCATCTCTTCACGCCTGAGTCGCAACCCATGCCGGTTGCAGGACCCGAACTCGGTCGGACCGTGCGATCGATGCTGGAATCGAGAGGTATCACATATCACGCGTCACACCAATTGACCGCCGTCAATCCATCGAACCGTGAGCTTCACTTTGGGGGACGCGGGGCATTCAGATACGACCTGCTGATCGCCGTTCCGCCTCATCGTTGTCCGAAGCTAATTCGAGATGCCGGATTAACGAATGAGGTCGGATGGGTCCCGGTCGATCCGGCAAGTTTGGCAACGCGGCAAGAACACGTGTACGCGATTGGGGATGTCACGGCCATTCCGCTCCCCGGTCGTTGGAAGCCCGAGGCGCCCTTGACGCTGCCCAAGGCGGGTGTCTTTGCACACGCGCAGGCCTTGGTCGTCGCGCATCGCATTGCAGGCGAATTGATCGGCCATCCGGTCGAGGAGAAATTTTGTGGGGATGGCTATTGCATGCTGGAAGCAGGAGAGCAAGAAGGCGGTTTTGCGTTCGGCAATTTTTTCGCGATCCCCTCCCCGCAAGTAAACCTTCGTCATCTCGGCAAGACGTGGCATCTCGGAAAAATTTTACTCGAGAAATGGTGGCTGAGCCCCTACGGATTTCGCCGCGCACTCCTGCAGACCACCCTCCAACTCGCCGGAAAGGCGCTGCGCGTCCCGATGAGCTTCTGAGAAACGAGATTAAACGACTGAGAGTCTTCCAATCGTTCCTCGGGAATACGCTACATCGAAAACAGCCACAGACACTTCCTCTTCCTCAACGGGCTTTCCTCGCCAGCTTTCAAAAATTGTCCGTGCTCCCGAGGAAAAATAATTTGCGGATTGTGGTGCTCCTATAGATTTGAGGTTTGAGTGTTGATTAGAAAAAACAAGCAACGCCTTTTCCCAGCGTTTGATGCAGAGAAGTGAGTATTGGATCGAAAAGAGGAACCACCTCCTCCGATATGAGTGGCCCCAATGCGCCCCACAGACTATCGCCGCACCAAAGCTGAATCAACGGAAATCGCTACGGTAGAGATTTGAGAATCTCATTCAGAGCCGTGGTCTTCTTGCTCGACGGTTTGTGCTCTTCCCTCTCCCATTTTGAAACGGTGCTCTCGTTCAATCCCGCTCGCTTCGCAAGCTGCTCCTGCGACAATCCGAGCGCTAAACGGATGGCCCTCAGGCTTTGACCGAAGGACCAAGAGGGGGCCGACGGAGCGTAACCAAGGAAATTGATGATCGCCGGAACGAATTGCAACTCCGGTCCAGCGCAATTCGTCTCCCAGTTGTAAATGGTCGACTCCGTGACCCCAGTTTGAGCAGCCACTTCATTGCCGATGTCTGAACAGGAATTATTGGGCGTGAAATCTCGAAGTATGAGATTCAAATTGAAAAGGCAGAGACCCGACCGCACTTATGGCGAAATGATTACGTCGTGGGGTCAGAGGGCTCCTCCCGGCGAAATGACTCGAGCGTCCACACGTCGTCGCGCTCCGAGTGACGCAGGATATACACATTGCCATCGTCGGCTCGTACCCTGAAGTAGGTCGCATCGGGATCATACCAATGGTCCATCACTTCTTTTACCTCCAACCACCGGCTGCCAAGCTGATAACGGAGCGGCCGCTCGTCTGCCTTGAAACCTGAATAGCATTCCACTCGGACGATCATCGTTGTTCCCTAGGGTCCACCTAATCAGAAGGCCACTGCCTGATCCCAACCGATCCAACCGGACTTATACTCATTCAAGATAATGCCCGCTTCACAATGTCGGCTATCGGTCCCATTTCATCCAGGATCTGAGGAATCAGAAAAGCGGCATCCGGTATTACCCATTGATAAATAGATTCAGAAACTTCTGTGCGGCCGCGGGGTACTTCTTCTCTTCCATCAACCGAACCCCAGCATCGAGCTCTTTCCTATCGAGTGTCTCCGTTTCCATTTACAACCTCTCTTGAAACTGTTCCATAGCTTGATCCCGAAGCTCTGCGACAGCCACTGCGGCGGCAGGAGGAAAAATGAGATGATCGGCTTCAATCTCGGCGAGGAACTTATCTACAATATTTGCCCCCGTAGAGACTGCAGGAAAGATGAATTGTGGACGATCGAAATATCCATCGCCTGTAATTGGTTTCCCGTCAAGGAGCTGGATACGAATCGCGGCATGACGGAAATCCTAAAGAGCCCAAAAAGGCCGACGACCCGTGGCCACCCACGTTATCCAGGAACGAATTCGGCGCTCCGTCATGCGGCGGAAAGACAATTGTCTTTCCTTAGTTTGATCCGAGGCTCGGCCTACATGAACCTCGCCGTGGCTGGCGCTGAATCGAACAGTGAATCCATTGCGGTCGTTGGGTTCCACCGCCACACTGCGGCGGGGATATCCCAGTGGGCTGAAAAATTTTATTTCGATTCCCTGCGCACTCCGGCTTGTGGCAATCGAAAATCCCTGGTTCCTGAGTCGGTTGACCTCTCTCTCCACCTGCTGATACAGGGACTCAATCCGAGCCTCATTATTCTTGTACCACTGGTCATCTGTACCCGTAGAACTCTCCCCAACGTTGAAACGGTTCTTTCTTCTCCACCCTCCGCTCCGTATCTTTCCGGCCCACAACCCAGCATTTGAACGATGCATTTTCTTGAACCCGAATGACGCTTCCATCGAAACGACAAGAAAGCTTCCTGCAGATCAAAACCTTGGTCTATTCTGCAGCGGGCGCCACCGCCATCTTGCAGGCCTTTGCCACACGGAATTTCACCACAGTCTTCGCGGGAATTTGAATGGCTTCTCCGGTGGCCGGATTGCGCCCCAGGCGCGCCTTGCGGTTCACCTTGACCAGCTTCCCAATTCCTGGGATGACGAACTGGCCCGCCTTCTTGGTCTCTCTGACGGCCAGCGCCGCCAACTCTTCGAGCCCTCTCGCTGCCTGCTTTTTGGTAATACCTAATTTTCCTGCCAGATGGGTCACTGTTTGTGACTTCGTCATCATCTTCGCCATATTGCCTCCTTCGAGAATTTGCTTCAGGGTAAAACAACATATGGCCGTTACGGACGCTCACTCCGGCAACCCTAAACTCTTCCATTTTGGATAACGAACCAATTTTTCCTCGCAGACGTTGGCCACGTAACTTCCTTTGCAACGGAACTGCATAATCCGATTTCCTTGCCGGGCCAGCTCCGCCCAGTGTGAACTCGCAGCGGGATTTTGTTCAACGCCGACAATCCGTAAGTTCACAAACTGGAACTCCACACTGCGAAGTCCCTTGGCGCGAAACACGATGACCGGATAACACACACCGTCCACCCCGACTTCTAACTTGCCGTCCACAAGAACCTGTTGCCACACAGAAAGGAGTGTTTCTCGCAGAGTCATTGTACGGGCTTACCTCTTTCCATTCGATCCTTCGCCCTCCTCGGGTTTTGGCCTCCGCAGAAGAGAGGCGTGAGAGCCATCACACTCACCCAGATCATCCTCCGAACATAACTTTCTCCCGATCCGACCACCTTCCCATCGCGTGGAGATGATTCTGTTCCCCACACGGCCTACTTCCGGGCCAACCAAAATGCCCAGACGAAAAGCGCTATCGTTACAACGACTGCTCCCGCTGAAGCCCACAGCGGAATGGACCATGCGCCCACTTTGAGGGGCCATTGAAACCCCAGCCGGAGACCGTGGCCAATCGCAATGAGCGCAAAAATGATGCCAGAAACGACGAGATATGGTTTTGTGTTCATGCCAGAGTCCTGTTCCCCAAGGAAGAGGTATTCCTTCCGGTTGAATATTATTTGCACGCCGGACGCGCGTGGAGCGCTAGCTTTGATTGCTCCTTCTGTACAATTGCACCCTCCGGGAATCAGCACTTGCTGGTATCCTCCGTTTGTTGAGTTGTTCGCACCGGGTCCGGTGATTATTCCCTCATGGCTGAGAGGGCCTCATATGGAGACACACCAACACCTCCACCCGACGATCCCCCGGGAACGATGGCGCATCTTTCTCGCGGACGCTGATGCGACCAAGTCTCACTCGTGCTTGTGTGCGTGTGTCAGCGACAACGCCTTCCAATAGGCGGTCGCTATAAAAGCTCCGGCAAACGCGCCCAGCAAAGCGGGGATGATGTAGACATCGGCGTACTTCACAACCGTGAACCAATGTCCCAGCACAGGCGAGCCCAACCACGCGCCCATCCAGCCGGCAAT
>CAZIDA010000194.1:0-6710 GCA_964537865.1 uncultured Acidobacteriota bacterium | reverse complement strand
CTATCGCCCTATCGGGCTGGCATCATCCCAACCCTGAAATATTTTCATCCCCTTGAGTGGCCGCCATGGCGGACATGAGGGGCTACTCCGAAAATAGGCGAGAGTCTCTCTGCGCTACCTCGGCCCGCTGCGGCGGGGCGACTCTGCGTTGAATGACCGTCCCAGCAAGAAAAACATTTTCATACCTCTGGGTGGTCGCCACGACGACCAGCAGCGACTGCTCCCCATTCTTTTCTTTGAAAACCGCCGGTTCCCAGAGTATATTCTCATTCAATCGAAGAAGACGTGGCGGGATCGTCGGCCAAAGAAGCGTGCAATCCTGATACATTCTAATCATGGCGAGCATCGACAAACGGATCGAAAAGGCGCAAAAGAATCTGCAAAAGGGAAAGCTGCGGGAGGCGCTCGAAGATTATCTCGGCATCTATCACGACGATCCCAACGATCCGGATATTTTGCGGACCATCGCCGAGCTTTATCTCCAACTCGGGCAGACGGCCGACGCGGCGCAGGCGTTCTCATCGCTGATCGATCAATCGCACGCTGCCGGTTCCTTCAACAAAGCGCTCTTCTATCACCGCAAGATCATCAAGCTGCTGCCGCAAGATCCGCAGAAGATTCTGGATCTGGCCCACTATCTGCTTCACAACAACAAAGTCGATGAAGCGGTGGCGGAATATTTGAACGCCGCGAAGTTGTACGAGGAACTGACACAACCTTTGGCGGCTCTGCAATGTTACGAGCGCATCGTCGAGTTGCTTCCGCAAGAGACGGCGTATCAAGAGCGGCTCGGTGAATTTGCCGCGGCGCAAAAGCAAGTCACGGTGGCGGAGCGCGCGTTTCTGGCCGCCGCGCGGCAGCGCTTGGCGCGCAAGGAAAACGATGCGGCGGCAGCGGACTTGAAGCACGCGCAGGAAGTGAACCCGCAAAACATCGACACGCTCTTGCAGTTGTCGCATCTTCATGAGCTGGAGCGGCGGTGGGATGAGATGGCGAAGATGCTGGAGCCTGCGCTGGCCGAACATCCGGTGAATCCTCAGCTCCTCGATCAACTCGGCTTGGCGTACTTCAATCTCAATGGGCTGGAAAAGGCCGATCAGATTTGGACGCGGCTGTTTCAAGTCCATCCCGATTCCTATCATCACCTGGTGCTGCTGGCGGAGCGCCGGCTGGAAAAATCCAATTACGGAACCGCCTATGCCCTGACGATGAAGGTGAAAGAGCATTGCTTCCGAATTCATCAATACTCGGTGGTCATTCGGCTGCTCGACACCATCGTGCAGCAGAATCCGAACGACACCACCGCGCTGTCGCAGTTGGCGGCCATTCATCTGTCGCTCAACAATCGCGAAGCTTACAAGCAATGCCTGGAGAGAATGTTCGCCGCCTATTCCGCCGCCGGGAATTATCCGGTGGCGGCGGAAGTGCTCGACAACCTGATCAACGTCGATCCTGGAAACCCGGATCACCGTCAACGTTTGGAAGATTTGAAAGGCCAGCTACCGGAGGCGAACCTTCGATCCGTCGAAACGCATTTGCAGAAAGTGGAAGCGTATCGCCGTTCCAAAGATCCGCAGGTGGAACCGGTGGAGTCGCCGCGCGGCATCGAGCCGCCCGTTCCCATTCCCAAATCCTCTCACGAGGAATTGGAAGATCTTTTTCTTCAAGCCGAGTTGTTTTTGAAATATCAGATGAACGACCGCGCGGTGGTGGCCGCGAACAAGCTGGAAAAGATGATGCCGCTCCCGCCGGACTTTCAGCAACGGTACTTAGAGTTGTGCGAAGGGCTGGGACGCCCGCCGCGAACGTCGGAGCCCGCGCCTGCGCCCGAGCCGCCGCCCAAACCCACCGCGCCCCCGAAGACGCAACGCGCCGTGGAAACGCCCATTGGCCGGGAGCTCGAAGCTCTGGCGATGATTCATCGAAAAATTCATTTGCAGCAAGGCGCCAAAGCCGTGCTTTACACCGGCGTGCACGAATTGGGAAAGTTCATGAAGGTGACGCGGGCCTTTGCCGCGCTTTCGGCCACCGCCAAACCCGCGAGTTCCTACGTCGAATACTGCGCGCCCCCGCGCGGCAAATCCGATCCCATTCCGCTCAACAAGCTGCTGCAGTTCTGCGACAACCTGATCGTGGGAAAACGGCGACCGCTTTTCTCCGATCGTGTGGCCGATGATCCGGAGTTGGCGCCGGTGCGGCAGGAGCTTCGCGATCTAGGCGTGCTTTCGATGATCGTGTGGCCGCTCCTCAGCCAAAACCAAGTGCTCGGATTTATCGGCGTTCAACAGGGCGATGCGTTGCGGGCCTGGACCGGCGAAGAAATTCTCATTCTGCAAACCGTGGCGGAACAGATCAGCGTGGCTTTGGCGCACGCGCGGCTAAGGCATTTGATGAAGACGCTGGCCGTCATCGACGAAGAGACCGGTCTCATCAGCCGCCATTCGTTTTTCGATTGCCTGGTTTCCGAGATCGACCGATCGCAGAAGCAGGCGACCACCTTGTCGGTGGCGTTTCTCGATCTCGTGCTGATGCAGGAGTTGGAGCGCACGCGCGGCGCTTTCCACTCCATGCAGTTGCTGCGCGATTTTTCGCAATTCGTTGTGGCGCACACGCGCGAGACCGACACCGCCGTTCGCTTGGATCACTCCATCATCGCGCTCATCCTTCCGGACACCACTCATCACGAATCGGAATGGGTGATTCAAAAGCTCGGCACCTTCTCCGCGCCCGACGTGGGCGGACGCCACCGCCTCCCGGAGGAAACGGCCATGCCGCTGTTTTATTCTGCGTCCGCAGAGGCGCTGGTCACGGCGCACATCGATCCGGCCGATTCCGCCACCGATGCGGTCTTTCGCGCAGAACAGGCGTTGGCGCAATCCCACCAACTCTCCGGTGATTCTTCTTCGTCTGCGCGGAGAGAGCGTTGACACACGAATTCACAATCTGTTAGCTTGTGGCGGATTGAGTAGTTTTGAAAGCCAACATTTTTGGAGGCGCTTTTATGAGTTTGCAGGATGAGATTGTCATTATAGCCGGTGCTCGCACGCCCATGGCGGAATACAACGGCGTGCTGAAGGATTTTACTTTGAGCGAGCTGGGCGCGCTGGCGTCGCGGGAAGCGATCCGCCGAGCCGCCGTCGATCCCAAGGAAATCGATCACGTCATTTTCGGCAACGCCATGCAGACTTCCCCGGATGCCATATACTGCGCGCGCCACGTGGGACTCAAAGCCGGCGTGCCGATTGAAACGCCCTCGTTGACGGTTAATCGCTTGTGCGGCTCCGGGATGGAATCGATCGTTCAAGCCGCCCATCGTCTCCTTCTCGATGAAGCCACCATGGTGTTGGCCGGTGGATGCGAATCGATGTCGCAAGCACCTTTCGTGCTTCGCGGGGCGCGTTCCGGATTGCGTCTCGGCAACGCCACCCTTGAAGATTCCTTGATGGTTTCACTGATGGATTCTTATTGTCATCTTTATATGGCACAGACCGCCGAAAGTCTGGCAGCGAAATGGGGATGCACGCGAGAAGATCAAGATGCGTTCGCGTTGCGCAGCCAGCAGTTGGCGGCGGAGGCGTGGAAGTCGGGACGCTTGGCGGAGGAAGTGGTTCCAGTCGAAATCAAAACCAAGAAGGGCGTGGAGCTCTTCAAACAAGACGATCACATGCGCCCGGACACAACGTTAGAGGGGCTCGCGAAATTAAGACCGGCGTTCACCAAAGACGGTTCGGTGACCGGCGGCAACGCCAGCGGCATTGTGGACGCCGGTGCGGCCGTGGTCGTCACGACCGCGCGTCGCGCCCGAGAGCGCGGGCTGAAACCGTTCGGCCGATTGCACGCCTGGGCCGTGGCCGGCGTCGAACCGGAACTCATGGGACGCGGACCGGTGCCCTCCACTCGCCAGGTTCTGAAAAAAGCCGGCATGACGCTCGACCAAATGGATCTGATCGAAGTGAACGAAGCCTTCGCCGCGCAGTATCTCGGCGTGGAAAAAGAATTGGGATTAAATCGCGACAAGGTCAACGTCAATGGTGGCGCCGTGGCATTAGGCCATCCATTGGGCGCTACGGGAACTCGGCTGGTGATCACGATTCTCTACGAACTCCGCCGGCGACAGAAGCGATTCGGTTTGACGACGGCGTGCATCGGCGGCGGTCAAGGCATCGCTGTGATCGTCGAGTCACTGTCGTAATTTGAACGTCCCGTCTCAAATCGAAATCTCAAATCTTCTATGGAGTCATCATCATGGACATCAAAAAGGTCGGAGTGGTCGGATGTGGATTGATGGGTTCGGGTATCGCGCAGGTGGCAGCCACCGCGGGGTATGAAACCTTGGTGCGGGAAGTGTCGCAGCCGCTGCTCGACAGAGGTTTTGCCGGCATCGACAAGTCGCTCTCGAAGTTCGTCGAGAAAGGCACGCTTTCAGCGGATGACAAGCGCGCCGTCGTCAATCGCCTCAGCGGCACGGTTCATTTGGAGGATTTGAAAGACTGCGACATCATCATCGAAGCGATCACCGAGAATCTGGAGCAGAAGAACCTCACCTATCGGACGTTGGACCAGCACTGCAAGCCGGAAACGATTTTCGCATCCAACACGTCTTCCCTTTCGATCACTGAGATGATGTCGGTGACGAAGCGGGCGGAGCGATTCATCGGAATGCATTTCTTCAATCCCGTGCCGCTCATGAAGCTGGTGGAAGTGGTGCGAACCATCGTCACGAACGCGGCCGTTTACGAGCAAGCCGTGAAGTTTGCGATGTCGCTCGGCAAAACCCCGGTGCGCGCGCGCGACACCGGCGGGTTCATCGTCAACCGCCTGCTGGTTCCGTATCTGCTCGACGCCATCCGGGCTTTTGAAGAAGGCGCCGGATCGATCGTCGACATCGACAACGGCATGAAGCTGGGCTGCGGCTATCCTATGGGACCGTTCACGCTGCTGGATTTTGTCGGCCTCGACACCACCTACTACATCGCCAACATCATGTTTGACGAGTTCAAGGAACGACGTTTCGCGTCGCCGCCGCTGCTGAAGCGCCTGGTGCTGGCCGGACATTTCGGAAAGAAAACCGGACGCGGATTCTACGATTGGAGCGATCCCAAGAATCCCAAGCCAACAATGTAAACGTGGCGCAGAGCGGCCTGGGGCCGCAGCCAACCGCGGCGGATCTGCGCAACAGATTTTTGAAAAAACAAAATCATTCGAATCTCTTTGGAGCCATCATGTCAACCTACGAGAATATTCTGTTCGAAAAGAAGAACGCCATCGGCTACGTCACCGTTAATCGTCCGGCGAAGTTGAACGCTTTGAATCGCGGCGTCATGCGCGAGTTGGATGACGTGTTTTCGAAGATCGCCGACGACGCCGAGATTCGCGCGATCATTCTTACCGGCGCCGGCGAGAAAGCGTTTGTCGCGGGCGCAGACATCGGCGAACTGGCGACGCAAACCCCGGTGGAGGGCAAGGAGTTTTCGGTTTGGGGACAAGGCGTGCTGCACCGCCTCGAAAACCTGGGGAAACCGGTGATCGCGGCGATCAACGGCTACGCGCTGGGCGGAGGCTGTGAAATCGCCATGGCCTGTACCGTGCGCATTGCCAGCGAGAACGCCAAACTAGGTCAACCGGAAGTGAAGCTCGGCATCATGGCCGGATACGGCGGCACGCAACGCTTGCCTCGCCTGGTCGGAAAAGGCATCGCAATGCAACTGCTTCTGACCGGCGATCAAATGTCGGCCGTCGATGCGCTTGCCGTCGGGTTGGTCAACAAAGTCGTGCCGCTGGCCGAGTTGATTCCGACGGCAGAAAAGATGGCGCAGGCGATGATCGCGAATGCTCCGCTCGCGCTGAAGCACACGATGGAGGCCGTCCATCGCGGCTTGGAGATGACGCAAGAGGAAGGACTGTTTCTGGAAGCAACGCTTTTCGGCGTCTGCTGCGCCACCGACGATATGAAGGAAGGAACGCGCGCGTTTTTGGAAAAACGTCCGGCCCAATTCAAAGGAAAGTAATCCAGTGCACACCGCAATGCGAAAAATTAAACTATCAAGAATTGCCGGCGATTTTCAGGCTTCACGCTTGAGATTTGCGGTGGTGCTTGCGCGCTTCAACAGCTTCGTGGGTGAACGATTGCTGGCCGCGGCGCTGGAGGCGCTCGAGCAAAGCGGCGTCGACTTGAAACGCCGCGTCAAGATTGTGAGCGTTCCCGGCGCATTCGAGATTCCGCAAGCAGCCGCAAAGTTGGCGCGCTCGAATCGGTACGACGCCATTATCACCCTCGGCTGCGTGATCAAAGGCGAGACGCCGCACTTTGAATACGTCTGCGCGGGATGCGCCCGCGGAATCGAAGACGTCAGCGCGCAAACAAAAATTCCGATTACTTTCGGCGTCTTAACGTGCAATGATCTGGAGGAAGCCATCCAGCGCGCCGGCGGGAAGGCCGGCAACAAGGGGCGCGACGCGGCCCTCGCGGCCGTGGAGATGGCTACGTTGATGAAAAGGATTTGACGAATGCGGTCAGCGGCCCAAAGCAAGCATCGGCGCACTCAAGGGAATGAAAATGTTTTGCCTGTTGGGGCGGTCATTCAACGCAGAGACCCGCCGCGGCGGGCAGAGGTAGCGCAGAGAGACTCTTGCCTATTTCCGGGGCAGTCGCTCATGGTCGCCGCGGCGACCACTCAAGAGGATGAAAATGATCACGTGGATTGGAGCTG
>CAZIDA010000193.1:0-6717 GCA_964537865.1 uncultured Acidobacteriota bacterium | reverse complement strand
TGATGGGAGTCTTGATCGTCATCTTCACGCTGGAACCGTTGTTCCGGGAGCGTGATTCGCTGGTGTACGTCGATAATCTCGGCGAGACCGAGTTGGAGAGCCTGCTCCAAAAGAAGGAGGCCATTTACGAAAACATGAAGGATCTGGAGTTTGAGTTCAAGATGGGCAAGTTGTCGGAAGGGGATTTTCATAAGCTCCGAGACGAATACAAATCGGAAGCGGCGGGCGTGCTGGATCGCATCGATTGCATCGAGCACAGCGAAGATTACAACGCGCTGGTGGAGAAAGAAGTTGAGGCCAAACGCCCCGGCGCCAAACGTTAGCCCTGGACCTGCCTTCGCCATTCCATCCATGGAACGAAAAAGAATTGGGACGCGAGAAAGAAGAGAAGGAGCTTTCGGAAATGGTGCGCGCAGAGGGTGGGTGTCGACGCATCGCAATTTCTGAAGTGGAATCAAGGCATGAAGATTAGGAGCGAATTTAGAATGGCGTTGTGGTTGGCCGTCGCTGTGTGTTTGCTTGGATCGGTTTCATTCGCTCAGCCGATGGCATCTTCGGCGGTGGAGATTCAGGGCGTCGTCAAGAACGGAACCACCGGCAAAGTGGTTGCCGGGCAGAAGCTCATTTTGTTGGAGCCGTCGCAAGGGATGCAGGAAGTGTCGAGCGTCGTCTCGGACGCTCAAGGCCATTTCAAATTTGAGAAAGTCACCGGACCTTTTTTCGTGGTGCAAGCGCATTATCAAGGCGCCGGCTACGATCAGCCCATTCAGCCGCAGGATCGCGGTCCCACGCAAACCGTCGTCACGGTGTACGACAGCACGACTTCCGGCGCCGAAATCAGAGTCACGCGAGCGCAATGGCGCATCGTGCCGAACAACGGCAAGTTGAGCATCGACGAAGTGTTTGAAGTCGTGAACGACACCGATCCGCCGCAGACACTGGTGCGCCCGGACGGAGCGTTCAAGTTCGCCGCTCCGGCGGGCGCGGCCGTCGAGGCCGCAAGCGTCGTCGAGGCAGCGGGAATGCCGCTACCGCAAACGCCTCAGGAAATTACACCGGGGAAATTGTATGCCATCGATCGGCCCATTCAGCCGGGGACCACGCGCATTGGCGTCCAATTCTCCGCCGACTACAGTTCCCAGAGTTTGAACTTCTCGCAAACGTTGGCGCACTCCATCGGCGAGATCGATCTTTTTCTTCCGCAAGACATGCAGGTGAGTAACGCCGGTGTGTTTCAGGCCGGCTCATCGACCGCGGCGGGATACCAAGTCTTGATCGCGCAGAATGAGCGGGCCAATGCTACCGTGGCCCTGCAAATCGCCGGAGGGACCGCGCCCACCGACGATTCCGACAGCGGCGCCGGCGACGACGGCGGTCAGTCCAACATCACGCAACTGCCGAACGCCATCGGAGCGATTCAAGTTCCGGTGATCAGCCTGCTTGGATTGATCGTGATCTGGTCGCTGGGCTTTGCCATCTATCAGCGGCCGCGCCAGGACAAAAAAGGGAACGGCTTGACGGCGGAAAAAAGAAAAGAGCTGATCGATCAGAAAGAATATCTGGTTCGACGCATCCTCGAATTGGACCGACGGTTTGCCGACCAAGAAATTTCGGAACGCGATTATCACCTTCAGCGAAGCCGCTTGAAGAGCAAGTGCGCGGCGCTGTTGCAACGGCTGCAACCGGCGTCTGCCAGAAAGCGAGAGAAGACGGTTGCCTGAGTCCGTCCCGCACGTCCAGATCGTCGCCCTTCAAAAAACCTTCGGCCACTTTGCCGCGCTGCGACAGGTCACCTGCTCCGTGTCGGCCAACGAAGTGGTGGCGTTGTTTGGACGCAACGGCGCCGGCAAGACCACGCTCCTGAAAATTCTGGCGTTTCTCATGCGCCCCTCCGACGGGCATTACTTCTTGAATGGGATGGACGCGCGGAGAGAGCCGCATCGTTCCCGCGCTCAGATCGGATTCATCTCTCATCAAACTTATTTGTACGCGGACCTGACCGCGCAAGAGAATCTGCGGTTTTTCGGTTCGCTCTACGGCCTGGAGAATTTGCGGGATCGGATTCAACACGCCTTGGAAGACGTGAAGCTTTGGGATCGCCGCAACGAGCGGGTGCGAGGCTTTTCGCGAGGCATGCAACAGCGTCTTTCCTTGGCGCGAACGTTTTTGCACAATCCGTCGCTGCTCTTGCTCGATGAGCCGTACACCGGACTGGATCCCCTGGCCGCGGAAATGCTGGACCGCTTGATCGAACGGTTTCGCGACGAAGGCCGCACCGTGATCCTGACCACTCACAATCTCGATCTGCGGCTTCGCGCCGTCAGCCATGTCATCGTGTTGGAGCGCGGCGTGGTGGCCTGCGACGAGAAACGCGCGGCCTTCGGCCCGAACGAGTTCGACGCCATTTTCAAAGAGTATGTGAAAGAGACGGAGGAATGAGGATCGAGCCGCCGAAGTCTCAGTCACGACGAAACCGGATCGGGTCGCGATCATCGCTCTCATGATCAAGAAGATCGGCTACATTCTCTGGAAAGATATTCTCACGGAGTTTCGCACGCGCGAAATGTTCAGCGCCATGTTTGTCTTCGCGCTGCTGGTGGTGGTGATCTTCAATTTCGCACTGGAGAACGCGCCGCGCGAATCGATCTTGCAGGCCGCGCCGGGATTGTTGTGGGTGGCGTTCATCTTTGCCGGCGTGTTGGGGCTGAATCGCTCCATCGCCATCGAGCGGGAGAACATGTCCATCCAAGCGTTGATGCTGGCGCCGATGGACCGCGGCGTCATCTATCTCGGAAAGATGCTGGCCAACTTCGTGTTCATGCTGGTGAGCGAGTTGTTGATCGTTCCCATCTTCGCCGTGCTTTACAATTATTCCTTCACGCAGCGATTCGGACAGTTCCTGTTGATTTTGGTTTTGGGGACGCTGGGGTTTTCCGCCGCCGGAACGATCTTTTCGGCCATCGCCGTGAACACCAAGATGCGCGACGTGCTGCTTCCCATTCTGTTTCTTCCGGTGGTGGTGCCGGTGGTGATCGGCGCGGTCGAAACGTCGATTCGCACGCTTTCCGGAGAACCGTTGAGTGGTATGATGGACTGGATCAAGGTGCTGACGGCTTTCGACGTCATCTTCATCACGGCGTCGTTTCTGATCTTCGAGTATGCGCTGGAAGAGTGAGGCGAGTTGTGTTCCTGTGTTTATCTGATTGGGTAGACCCGCCGAGCGCCTTTATCGGCGGGGAGGCTCAAGGGGCGCGCTTCCTCAGCGGCCGGAGTTTCCGGGCGAGACGAGGCTCGCCAGGTCTACCCCGACTTGGCAAGACGAATTCAGGGAGCTGATTTTATGTGGAAGAAAATTTCGCGCGGGTTGTTTTATCCGCTGGTGATTTTGTTCCCCTTCTCGCTGTACATGGTGTTTGGGTACGCGCCGGAAGAAGCGACGATGGGAATGGTTCAAAAGATTTTTTACTACCACGTCTCCGCGGGCTGGGTGTTCATGATGGCCTTCGGCTTGGTGTTCATCGGCTCCATCGGATATTTGGCGACGCATCGCCAGGTGTGGGACACCTTCGCCGCCAGCTCCGCCGAGTTGGGCGTGGTGTTCTGTTCCATCTCGCTGACCACTGGGCCGCTCTGGGCCAAGCCGGTGTGGGGCATTTGGTGGACTTGGGACGCGCGTCTGACCTCGACGCTGGTGGAGTGGCTGATTTACGTGGCGTACCTCATGCTGCGCGCCAACGTCGACGAGCCGACCAAGCGCGCCAATCTTTCCGCTGTCTTTGGAATCCTCGGCGCGTTGGATGTGCCCATTGTTTTTTTCTCGATCCGCTGGTGGCGCACGCAACATCCACAGCCGGTGATGGGCGACGGCGGCTATCTGGATCCCCTGATGCTCAAAGCCTTTTTGGTTTGTCTGGCCACCTTCACGCTCCTCTATTTTTATTTGTTGGGCCGACGCATGGAATTGGCGGAAGCGCAGGATGAAGTGGATTCCCTGAAAAAACAGTTGGCGGTGAGATGATGGCGAGAAATCTCGCGGTGTTTGATCTCTGGTAGCCACGATCAATCGTTTTTTGATTGATCGTGGGCTTTGCGCTGGACCGAGAAGATCCCCCGGCCTAAGGAATGGCCGGGGCTACCAAAGCTATTTTCGGGTCAGGCCCGCGGCGTCGGGCGCCTGCTCCACGGGAGGGATTGCGAATGAACAAATACCTGGTGGCGGCTTATGCCGTGATGTGGATTATTCTTTTGGCCTACGTTTTCATTTTGGGTCGGAAGTACAAACGGGTGAGCGATGAATTGCAGGAACTGAAACGTCAGGTGGAGCAGACTCGAAAGTAACGCCTATCGTCCTGCCAGCCGCTTTGCGAAATGAACTTCTATCCCGTGGCGGCCACGATCTTCTCGAAACTTTCCCGGGGCGCCTTCGTATCATCTTTCTGATGACCGCTCTCATTGAAGCTCTCGATCTCAAGAAACTCTATCCCATGGGACATTCCCAAGTGCGGGCGCTCGACGGCGTCTCTTTCACCATCGAATCCGGTGAATTTGTCGGATTGTTGGGAACCTCGGGTTCCGGCAAATCGACGCTGCTGAATTTGATCGGCGGGCTCGATCATCCCACGAGCGGCACGTTGAAGGTGTTCGATCAGCGGCTCGATCAAATGACCCGTGAGCAACTCAGCCTGCACCGGCGCCAGAACGTCGGCATGATCTTTCAATCCTTCAATCTGATTCCCACCATGACGGCGTTTGAGAACATCACCTTGGCGCTGATGTTTGCGGGCGTGCCGCGCGATGATCGCGAACGGCGAGGGAAGGAACTGCTGCGAGCGGTGGGCCTGGAAGATCGCGCTGCGCATCGTCCTTCGGAAATGTCCGGTGGCGAACAGCAGCGCGTGGCCATTGCTCGCGCGCTCGCCAATCAGCCCGCGATTCTTCTGGCCGATGAGCCTACCGGAAATCTCGACAGCCGAACGGCCCGGGAAATTCTGGAGATTCTGAAACATCTCAACACGCAAGAAGGCAAGACCATTGTGTGGGTGACGCACGACGCCCTCTTGGCTTCCCGCTACATTCAGCGCAGCCTGGTTTTGAAGGACGGACGCCTCGACGGAAAGGAGAACGGCGAATGATTTTCTCCGACGTGCTCTCCTTGTCCATCCGAAATCTGAAGCAAGCGAAACTGCGCACGACGCTGACGACGTTGGGCGTGTCGATCGGCATTGCCTCGCTGGTCGGCATGATGTCGCTGGGCGTGGGATTGCAGGAGCTCACCGTGGGGCAATTCAAGAAGTCCGGACTGTTCGACAGCATCACGGTCTTTCCGGAGAATCTGTTCTCGCGGCGAAATGTTCGCGTGCGCGTGGCGGAGCAAGAGAAGAGCCGTACCTCGTCGGATTCCTCGGCGCGCCCGGCAAAATCGCCGGCGTCGCTGGACGACAAGGCGCTCGAAACTTTCGCGGCTTTGCCGATGGTGCGCGAAGTCTATCCCATCCTTCGAATGCCGGTGGAGGTGAAGTACGGATCGTTCTCGGAATTCTCGACGGCGGTCGGCATTCCCATGTCGTCTCGAAATGAAGGCGTTTTTCAGAAGATGGCGTACGGTTCGTTCCTGCCGAACGACAGCGACGACTCCTGCATGCTGAGTATGGATTTTGCGCGCCACGTGACGACGGACGATCCCAAAAATCTTGTTGGAAAAGAATTGACCTTGGGCTACGCCTCGGCGGCTGACCTGGCTTCGGCGGTGATGGGCGGCATGATGGGCGGCGCGATGGGCGGAGGCGTGCAGTTTCAGCGGAGGGAGAAGAATTTCAAGATCGTGGGCATCGTCGATCGCGAACCCGGCCCCAATTTCGGCGCCGGACTTTTTTCTCAGGTGATGCTCTCTCTCAAGAAGATTCGGGAAGTGGGAGCGCTCGATTTTTCCAGCCCGCAGGCTTTCTTGAAAGGTCTGTCGAAGAAATCCGACTACACCGCCGTGGTCGTTCGCGCCAAGCACATGCGCGACACCGAAGAGGTTGAGAAGAAGATCAAGGATCTGGGCTTCAACGCGTTTTCATTGAACGACGCTTTGGCCGGCGCCAAGAAAGCGTTCATCCTGCTCGATATCTTGTTGGGTTTAGTGGGATCGATTGCGCTCGCCGTGGCGTCGCTCGGCATCGTGAATACGATGGTGATGTCGATCTTGGAGCGCACGCGCGAGATCGGCGTCATGAAAGCCATCGGAGGAAGCGACGGCGACATTCGAAAAATTTTCTTCGTGGAAGCCTCGCTGATCGGCGCCATGGGCGGTGTGTTTGGTTTGGCGCTGGGCTGGGGCGTGGGCAAGATCATAAATCTCGGCGCCAATTTCTATATCGAGCGACAAGGCGGAACGGCGGCTCAACTGTTTTATATTCCTTGGTGGCTGATCGTCGGTGGCATCGGCTTCTCCATCGTGGTCAGTCTTTTGGCGGGAAGTTATCCGGCCAATCGCGCCGCCCGCATCGATCCCATTCGCGCGTTGAGACACGATTGAGATGTGATGATCATGGACACTACTTGCTTCGGGAAGGCCCATTCACCGCAGTCGCTCATGCGCTGGCGGATCGGCGTACCCAAGGGAATGAAAATGATTTCGTCGATCGGAACTGATCGCAACCTCGTCCCCAACGGGGACGCGGCTCTCAGCCCAGGGTAGTCCGCCCGCTCTTGGGCGGACTACCCTGGGTACCG
>CAZIDA010000192.1:0-6767 GCA_964537865.1 uncultured Acidobacteriota bacterium | reverse complement strand
ATTTCCGATGAATGGACGCCTGCGACGCCACCACGCTGGAACGGAGGCGAAATCCATCCTCCACGAGCGCCGCCGCCGTCTCATCGCACGATGACTCGATCCCCAAAATCAACATGGTTTATCGTTCCGCCGCCGATGAATGAAAGAGCGCCGCAATGGCCTCCTCGAAAGGTTTGTAGAGCAGGGCCCGTTCGGTAATGATGGTGTGGATGTTACGCGCCGGCGTCACGTCGAAGGCCGGATGCGCGGCGGGCGTGCCCTCCGGCGCGATCACCACGTCTTTGACGTGCGTCACTTCATGAGCGCTGCGCTCTTCGATGGGAATTTGATCGCCATGCGGAATGGCCGGATCAATCGTCGAAAGCGGCGCCGCTACATAGAACGGAATGTGGTGCTCCTTCGCCAAGACCGACAGCGAATAAGTGCCGATCTTGTTGGCCGTGTCGCCGTTGGCGGCGATTCGATCCGCGCCCACGATGACGCAATCTACTTTGCCTTGCTTCATGAAATGTCCGGCCATGTTGTCGGTGATCAGCGTGTGAGGAATTCCTTCCTTCTGGCATTCCCACGCCGTCAGTCGGGCGCCCTGCAAATACGGACGCGTCTCATCGACCCACACGGAAATCTTCTTGCCGTGTTCATGAGCCGCCTTGATGACGCCCAGCGCCGTGCCGTAATCGCCGGCCGTCGCCAGCGCTCCGGCGTTGCAGTGCGTCAACACGCGCGCGCCTTCCGGAATCAACGCCACGCCATTTTCGGCCATCGCTTTGTTGCAGGCCAGATCCTCCGCGTAAATTTTCAGCGCCTCATCTTCCAGCGCTTTCGCCACGGCGCGCGCGTCAAAAGAATCTTCCTGGCGACGGATGGCGTCCGCGAAAGTCTTCTTCATTCGCTCGATTGCCCAAAAAAGGTTCACCGCCGTCGGGCGCGTTCCTCCGATGACGCTGCAAATCGCTTCGAAGGATTCTTCAAAATGTTTTCGATCCTTGGAAAGATGCGTCTTCGCGCCGAGCGCGACTCCCATCGCCGCCGTGACACCAATGGCCGGTGCGCCGCGCACGACCATGCGGCGAATCGCGTCGGCCACTTCTTCGTAAGTGCGGAACACCGGATAAACCTCTTCGGTCGGGAGCTTGAGCTGATCGATCAACCTCACTCCTTCTTCCACCCATTCCACGGTTTTGATCATGTGTGAATTCCTTACAGACACATCCCGTTCGGAGTCGAGGCAAATTCAACTTTTGAATCGAAGAGAACATTCCACTACTTCATTCTCCGGCAGGGATAAGTTCGAGAGAGGACGAATCCGGCCATTCTCGATGATGGCGTCGAACTGCAACGGGGCGTTGACGCGCTTTTTTGCGGCGCCGCGATCCATGGCTTGGTTCGCCAATGCATCGGCGCCGCGATTAAACTCACGCCGCACATGCTCGATTCGAAAATCCGGAATCTTTGCCGCCAATGCTTGAGCGCGTTGGAAGAGCGGTTGAAGGCCGGGGCTTTTGACTTTGTAATGTCCGGTCATTTGGCGGACCATCAATTCCGAGTCGGCGAAAACTCGAACCCTGGTCAAGTGGTGATTCGACGCGTACTCCAAGGCTGCCAGCAGTCCCGAATACTCGGCCACGTTGTTCGTTTGCTCGCCCAGGTACTCCGACAACCTGTCGATGATCTTGCCGTGGGCGTCTTTGACCACGACACCGTAGCCGGCCGGGCCCGGATTGCCGCGCGCGCCGCCGTCCACATGAAACGTCGTCGCCTCCGTCTTCTTAATCACGGACCGGTTCTCCCGATGGCATTGAGTGGGTCGGCTCTGCCGGCGCCACCCAATAAAGAATTCGACCGCAGTTCGAACACTGGATGATGTCGGTGTTGCGCATGACTTCGTTGTAGGTCTGCGGCCGGATCAAGACGTGGCATTGCGAGCAAATCTGATTGCGCGCCTCCGCCACCACGGTGCCTTTGCGCAGCTTGGCGATGCGCCCATACAAATCCATCACCGTATCGTCGATTCCCTGAACCAGCGCTTGCCGCTCGGCCCGTAGCGCGTCCAGCCGCTGCTGCTTTACTTTCGTGTCGGCCTCCGCTTCACGCTTCTCCCGATCGACGTCTTGTTGTTGCCGCTTGAGCTCCGCGTCGCTTTCCTTCAGTTGCTTTTCTTCGGACTCCGCCGCGATCATCAATTCCAAAATCTTGTCTTCGATCTTCTTGATCTCGCCGCGGCTGAACTCGATCTCTTTGAGGAAGGCGCGGTATTCCTCGTTCGTCTTCACGTCCAGCAACTGGTTGTTGTATTTCGAAATCTTTTGCTCCAACACCTGGATTTCGCCGTCGTGCTGCTTGCGCTGGCGCAGGTTGTCGGCGATTCGTTTCTGCGCGTCGTCGCGCGCTTGGGTAATGTCGCTGAGTTGTTTTTCGATTTCGCGCAGATGGAGGGGAAGGGCGTCGATCCACTCTTGAAGAGTGGAGATTTCATCATCGAGTTGTTGCAGGCGCAATACTGATTCGAGAACGTTGCTCATCACTGGATTTGTTCGTCTCCGCCAAAGTCATTGCCCTATCCGATGCTCGAAAGGAACGAGTCTTCTTCGATCTCATTCTGAAAAAGAACCGCGCTCTTCCGGATCACAGCCGCTTTGTTCCGCTAAAATCAATCGCCGATTATATCATCGGCTTTCGTGAGGCCGGGATTTTTTTCGAAGAACAATCGCCACGCGCCTTGCGTGCGGCTGAGATTGCGCTGTTTTGAGAGCTGAGTGAAATCGGCTTTCTCCGGTTTCATCCAGCGACTTCCCGCGAGATTCTCTGTTGACATCCGTGCGGAGTCGGCGTCGAATATCATGCCGCGGAACCGAAAATGTTTTGCCAGGAGCCATCATGACGAAGCCACAAGGTCAGACCCGTGCGGAGACTCCTTCCTTGGGAGATTTGAGTGGAGAAGAATTTCGAGCGCTCGGCTATCGCTTGGTCGACTGGGCCGCTGAATATCTCGATCGTGTGGGCGAGATGCCGGTCGTTCCCAACGTCAAGCCCGGTTGGTTGCGAAGTCAGTTGCCTGCTCACCCGCCCCTTGAGCCGGAAGACTTGACGGCAGCGGTCGAAGATTTGAATCGCCTTGTGACTCCCGCCAACACGCACTGGAATCATCCGGCCTTTCACGGATATTTTTCCATTACCGGATCGAAGCCGGGAATTCTCGGCGAGCTGGTATCCGCGGCGTACAACGTGAACGGCATGCTGTGGAAGACTTCGCCGGCGGCAACCGAGTTGGAGGAAGTGGTTTTGGGTTGGCTGCTGGAAATGCTGGGACTGCCGCGCGACTGGTTCGGCATCGTCAACGACACGGCGTCGGTGGCATCCTTGTGCGCCATTGCCGCGGCGCGCGAAGCCTTGAACTTGAAGATTCGCGAAGAAGGAATGGCCGGGCGCACGGATCTTCCAAAGCTGAAGTTGTACACCAGCGAGCAGGCGCATTCTTCGATTGAGAAAGGCGCCATCGTTCTCGGCATCGGACAGAATGGAGTTTGTAAGATCGGCGTGGACGCTGAGTTTCGCATGAGACCCGATCTTCTGGAGAGCGCCATCCAAGAAGATCTTGCTGCCGGTCACCGGCCTTTTTGCGTTTGCGCCACCGTCGGAACCACTTCCACGACGTCGATTGATCCGGCGCCCGCCATTGCCGACTTATGCGAGAAGTACGGATTGTGGCTGCACGTGGATGCGGCCTACGGCGGAAGCGCGGCGATTCTTCCGGAGATGCGGCATGTTCTCGCGGGTTGCGAGCGCGCCGATTCGTTCGTCACCAATCCGCACAAGTGGCTGTTCACGCCGGTGGATTTCAGCGCCTTCTATACGCGCCGGCCCGATGTGCTCCGCCAAGCGTTCTCATTGGTGCCGGAATATTTGCGAACCGGCGTGGGCGATGAGGTTCGAAATCTCATGGATTATGGTGTGTCGTTGGGACGGCGCTTTCGCGCCGTGAAGTTTTGGTTTGTGGTGCGAGCGTTCGGCGTGTCGGGTTTGCAAGCGCGCATCCGCGAACACATTCGCCTTGCTCGATGTTTGGCCGGTTGGATCGATGATCATACGGATTTCGAACGATTGGCGCCGACTCCTTTTTCGACGGTTTGCTTCCGCGCCCATCCGCAGGGCTTCGACGATGAGAAGCGATTGAACACGTTGAACGAACGCCTTCTCGAACGCATCAACGCGAGCGGTCGAACGTTTCTCTCGCATACCAAGCTGAACGGAAAATTCACCATCCGCTGCGCCATCGGCAATCTGCAAACAACCGAAGCGCGCGTTCGAGAGACGTGGGAAATCGTGATGAAGGCCTTGGAAGCTGAGAAGTGACAAAGCCCGCGCGAATGTTTGGGTAGCCGGGATTCGCCCGCTCTTGGGCGAATCCCGGACCTCGCGGCGACTGAGATTCATGCGATGTCCGGGATGCCCTCCGCCTGCGGCGGAGGAGCATCCCGGCTACCACCAATTTTCATGCCCTTGAGTGGTCGACGCGACGACCATGAGCGGCTGCGCCGAAAATAGGAAAAACGTTTTATGCAACCCTTTCACGGTTGAGCTGGTGGGCGGATTCGTGGCCCAGTCCCCCTCGGGGGACTTGTTTACCTCAGCCCGCCCATTTATGGGCGGGAACAAAGGACCCCAACAGTCTTCGGTCAATTCGTTTTTCAGCCCCATTGATGGGGCGCCATCCGCATCAGCCGATAAATCGGCGGCAGAAGAGCCAAGCCCCATGAATGGAGCTCCGGACAGATTGATTATGGGTGCGGGGCATTCCCATCCCGCCCATGAACGGCGGGCTGAAGAAAAGCAGGCGCCGTGAACGGCGCCACACCAATGTTTCACCTGCTCCGATAATAGGTGCGGTCGTTTGACGCAACCCGCCGCGGCGGGTTGGACCGTTGGTGACGATTCGGTACCCAGGGTGGTCCGCCCAAGAGCGGGCGGACAAACCCTGGGCTGAAGGACGCGTCCCCTTCGGGGACGAGGCTGTGATCAGTTCCAATCCACGAGATCATTTTCATCCCCTTGAGTGGTCGCCGCGGCGACCATGAGCAACTGCCCCGAAAACAGACGAGATGCTTTGGTAGCCGGGATTCGCCGCGTCTTTGGCGAATCCCGGACGTCGCTGCGACGCCAATCGATGGGATGTCCGGGATGCTCTTCGCCTGCGGCGGAAGCATCCCGGCTACCCGAGCTTGGCGCCTGCGGTGAATGATCCTTCCACCAAGATATCTCCGCTTTGATTTCAGCGCCTCTGGGAAGTCCAACGAGTGAATCGAACTTTTGAATTTCATGGAGTGGAGGCAAGAGTGCGATTGAGTTCTTCCTCGATCAGTCGTTCTTGACTCGGTCCCCATCCGGAGAATCTCCGGCGCAGCGACCCATCGGCTCCAATTACGATATAAGTGGGAATGCTGGTCACATTGAATTCACGATTCAAGCGAAAACCGTCGTCGTGATATTGAGGCCAGATCATATCGTGCGTCCGCACAAACTCCCGCCAAATGGACTTGTTCTGATCGGAACTGATGCTCAACATCATGAATCGCGGATCGGTTTGGAAACGCCGATAGAGGCGCTTCAAATCCGGTAGGGAAGCGCGACACGGACCGCACCAGGTGGCCCAAAAATCCAGCATCACCACCTTGCCGAGCAAATCTCTCATGGATAACCGATCACCTTGCATGGATCGAATGGTGAAAGACGGTGCTTTGTAGACCGGTTGGCGGGCGCGGTTGTCTAGGATCTTCTTGGCCTCCGTCGCTTCGCTGCCGCGCGGATCCAACTGAAGATAATTTCGCAGCTCGTCTAATCCTTCCGACTCTTGTCCTTCGTTCAACAAAACCATCGCCAGATTGAAGTGAAGAATATGCACCGGGGGCCGGGGATTCAGGGCCAGTCCGCGTCGAAATTCTACTTCGGCTGCTTTCTGCGATTCATGGCGGTCTTCCGCCCATTCGGCCAGCGCCGTGCCTTTGAGGTTGTAGGCCTGTGCGCGACTGTAATCGTCCTGGGCATACTTCAGCAACAGATCGCAATTCTCGATGACTTTCTTCGGCGCCCCGAGTGCTTGGTAAGCTTGCGCGATTCCCCAATAACACTCGTCGGAGTGATTCTCCTTCATCTGGTTGGCGCGCATGAACGCGCGGATGGCGTCGTTGTAGCGCTGAGCCTGAAGATCGTCCTGAGCGCGTTTCAGTTCGGCGCGATATGTTTGCTCGTCGGATTGCAGGGCCGAGGCAGCGAACGTAGTCACGCTCGCGACGAATAGAAAAACAAAAGCGACAAAAAGAAATCCAATTTGCTTTGAGGTGTGCGCGATCAAACGCATCCAGGATTTCGCTCCCTTCCGGCCGGAGTTTTCGAGCTTTGGGGGCCGGCGCGATTGCTTTCAAAAATGTTGCGCAAACATTAATCCGGATTCATGACTGTGTCAAACGGTGATGTCTAAGGCCTGTCAAGGCTGTTCTCTGTGCCATCTCGGCCCGCCGCGGCGGCGCGCCTTTGCGTTAATCAGGCCTCATCAGGCCTGAAGCGTAATCGACTTCAAAAGTGTGTTGCTCTCATCACGGATTTTTCATCTTTCGAAGAAGAATCACCGGGGAATTTGTCTTTGCATCGGCATCGCATCTCCCGTTGAGATAATCGATCGTTCGTGTCAGAATCGGGCCGCTTTTCTTGAGGGCTTCCCTGGAGAAACTTCCCGCATGGCAGAATCGGTCTCCGCTCCTTCTCGACTCACC
>CAZIDA010000191.1:0-6784 GCA_964537865.1 uncultured Acidobacteriota bacterium | reverse complement strand
ACTTCCATCCTTCGTTGGCGTCGACGCGCAACGGTTTGTCGGTGACTTCGCGGATGGCGCGAATGATTTCTCGGTCGTTCTTTAATCCCACTTTGATTTTGTAAACCGGAAAGTCGCCGGCTTCTTTCAGCTTCTGCTGCATAACTTCCGGCGTGTCGATGCCGATGGAGAACGTGGTCACCGGGGTTTTGGCGGGATCGAGTCCCAGCATTTGATAAAGCGGCACGCCCATCGATTTCGCCACCCAATCGTAGAGCGCGATGTTCAGCGCCGCCTTGGCGCTGGAGTCGTGACTCGACAAGCGCGCGACGCGTTCCGAAATCTCGGCGTAATGCCGCCAATCTTCCGACTCGAAAATGGGCCGGGCTTCTTCAATGGCCTGCATCGTCGTTTCCCAAGTTTCGTTGTACCGGACGTTCGGTCCCGCTTCGCCCCAACCGATGACGCCGTCGCGCTCCAATCGCACAAACACATTGTTCTTCACGGTGGAAGTGTTTCGCGACAGCGTCCAGGCGTGCCGGAGCTGCAAGTCGTAGCGTTTGGCCGTGATTTTGGGGATTGATTTCGCGGGATTCGATTTGGATTTCTTCACTTGAGCCTCCCCGGTCGCTGGAAACGACGGAATCAACGAGGCGCCCGCGGCCAAGCCGGCCGTCTTCAAGAATTGTTTGCGACTCATCTTCATGACAATTGCCTCCTCGCCAATGTCCGGTATTTTGGTGGAGATTATCCAAAAATGCAATCATTGCGGGAAACGGGGTCATGGAAGACGCGGCCACTGCGCTGAGAGCGCTGAGGCGCGCAGAGAAACCATCGGCTATTCTCGGAGCAGGTTGTCACAGTCCAAAGCCTGTGTCACTCAATTTTCAGAAAAGACGCTCATGGTACCGCGGCGACCGCTCAAGGGGATGAAAATATTTCAGCGTTGCGATGATGCCAGCCCGATAGGGCGATAGATCTTTAGCCCCACGCGTAAGAAGGTGTGAAAAAATCGGCTCGCAACCATTTTTCAACAGCGTAACCCCATGAAAGCATTAAAGGGCAAAGTTGCTATTTTCAATTTTTTCACACCTTCTAAGCGTGGGGTAGGCAATGCAAAAGATCCTGACAAGCCCCGGTAAACCGGGGCGACAGAAACCTATTTTCGGAACAGACGAGAGAGAGGCAGACCCGCCGCGACGAGTGTCTGCCCCACTTGGCGACATGATCGCACGGAGAATCCGTTTGTTTTTTGAAAGGCGATTTGCTACGATTTTTGCAATTTCGCGCAGCGCCGCCAAGTTTCATTGCTGCCCAATCAAGAAATGAGAGTGAGAAGGGAGAAATCCGTTTGAGTTGGCAGGAGGTCTTGCGATTTCTGGTGGTCTTTGCGCATCCGGATGACGCCTCCTATTTTTGCGGCGGCAGCCTTCGGCGTTGGGCCAACGAAGGACACGAAGTTTATTTGGCTGTCATGACCGACGGCAGCAAGGGCAGCGTCGAGCCGATCGAGCCCAAGCGCCTGGCGGAGATCCGGCGGGAAGAAGAGTTGCAGTCGGTCAAGGTCCTCGGCGCCAAGGAAGTTTTCTTTTTCAATTACGTCGATGGGGAATTGCATCGAGCCGCGGACCTCGACGAGCGCTTGACGTTCCTCATTCGAAAGCTGCAACCGCATGTGCTGATCACGCAAGATCCGTGGAAGCGCTATGAATTGCATCGCGATCATCGCGTGGCCGGCATGGCCGCCCTGGACGCGCGGCTGTCGGCGAAGCTTCCCACCTACTATCCGCATCAGTTGACCGACGACGTTCAAACGAGTAACATCAACACGATTCTCCTGTATCACAGCGATGAGCCCAATCTTTGGGTGGACATCACCACGACCCTGGATCAGAAATTTGAAGCGTTGTTCATGCACCGGAGCCAGTTTCCGCCCAACGAAAAGCCCGTCCGCGAAATCTTGACGCAAGAGATGCAGGAGAACGGCAAGAAGATCAACGTCGAGTTTGCGGAAGCCTTCAAGAAAATTGAACTCGATGGTACCATGCCGCACGTGAAGATCTATTGAACGTCGCGCTCCGGGCATGGGCCGCCGCCGAACATAATCGCGCCGCTTGGTGTGACGCCGAAATACGGCCGGTCGAGCCGCGGAGAGCATTTCCAAATCATCCGAGTCGTTGACATCCGTCGAGGCGCGGTTTTGAGCAACGCGGAATCCCGCCTCCAGAAAGCTTCATGCATCAAGGTCGATTGGTATCGCGCGAAGGACGCTCGCTCCTTTTCCTCACCGGTTCTCCTTACGAAATGGGATTTCAGCAAGGCATGTTGCTGCGGGAACCGATCCGGGATTTTTACGCCGGGTTGTGGCAAGCCGTTCGTCGCGACCTGCGACTCATCCCCCATTTTTATCTTCACGAAAGCGCCCGACGAAACGCGAAATATCTGCCGTCGGATGTGATGGAAGAGTGGCGCGGGATTGCGGAAGGCGCGGACGTGCCGCTCTCGCAGGTGCTCTTCCTGAACGATTACGAAAATCTGCTTTCGAAGATACCGGGCGAGCGTTCCAGCGGAACTCAGTTTGCCGTCTGGGGAAAAGGAACGGCCTTGGGAAATATGATTCAGGCCAAGAATTACGACGCCATCGATTTTGGATTGATTCACGATTTTTGGGTGATGGCGTTCCACAAACCCGCTGAAGGATACATGTTCGTGACGCCGCAAATGGCCGGAACGATCGCGCCCCTGATGGCGTTGAACGAAAAGGGAATTACGGTGTCGTCGAATTCCATCGATTCCCGCGATCGATCGGCGCAAGGAATCCCGCACGCCCTGTTGTGCCGCCGGATTGCGACGCAGGCGTCTTCGCTGCAGGAGGCCATCGACATCGTTGAAGCGTCGCGCCGGGTGCAGACGCCCGGCGTTCAAATCATGATTTCCGATGGCAAGGCCAACCAATGCGCCATTGTGGAACTGACGCGCCGCCAATTTTCTATCATCCGCCCGCACGGCGAGTGTGAGGTGACGGGCGGACATTTCCACAGCGCCGGCATGCAATCGCTGCAGCGCCGCAATGCGGCCGCCTCCATGGTCCGGTGTGAGCGCGCCCGGCAGTTGTTGGAACAACACCGGGGAAACGTCACGGTCGAGACCGCCCAAAAAATTCTATCGGACCACGAGGATTTGAAAAACCACCGGGAGCGGGGATCGGCGTTCACGGTGTGTTGTCACGAAGCTCCGGCGCGTGTTTTTCCCGGAATTTGTCGCAACGAGAACACGTCGCTTTGCAGCGTCATCGCCGATTCCGAGCGCCTGACCCTGCTGGCGGCGTTCGGCAAGACGCACGCGCCTCACGGCGATTACCGGACCTATCCCTTGCGCGACTCCTGGACGCAGCGGCGCGCGCCTCGCGTCATTCCATATTCCCCCGATGCCGAAAGCGGGCCGACGTCATGAAGAAGCGCCTCTCCGTCGTTCGCCAATTCTTTCTGACCGATTTCTGGTTTGCCTACAACTTCCACTGGTCGGCGCTGCTGGTGGTGGTGATTCAGTCGCAGATCTACGGAATGATCCCGGCGGAAATGCAAGGCCGCGCGTTGGGATTGGTGTTGGGCGGCGGCGCGCTGTTGTCGATGTTGGCGCAACCTTTCTTCGGCGGATTGAGCGACCACACGCATTCCCGCATCGGACGCCGCCGCCCGCAAATGCTGCTCGGCATCATCATCAACTTGGTGGCGCTCTATCAACTGTTCGCGATGGCGGCGCAAGGACGCTTCGCGCTGTACGTGATGTGGTACTTCATCTTGATTGTGGCGAACAACGCCATGGGCTCCGCGTATTCCGCGTTGGTGCCGGACTTGGTCAACGAGGAACAGCGCGGCGAAGTGTCGAGCTGGATCGGCTTCATGACGGTGCTCGGCACCATCGCGGCGGCGCGCGCCTCCAATCATTGGATGGGCGGCGGACATCCTCATCAGATGATGTGGGTCATCGTGGCGGTGGTGGTGACGCTTTTTGCGATGACGTTCTTCGGCGTCCAAGAGCCGCCGGCGCCTCCCGGCCGTCCGTTTCGCATCAAGGAAATTTTTGCGAGCTTCAGATTCGATTTTCGCGCTCACCCCAGTTTCGGATGGCTGTGCTTGAGCCGCATGTCCATCTTGTTTTGCTTCTACACGGTGATGTTCTTTCTGGAATTTTTCTTGCGCGACGTGGTGCGCGTCGCCAATCCCGAACGCAGCGCCAGCATTCTGCTCGAGATTGCCAGTTGGAGCGCCTTGGTGAGCGCCTTTCTGGCGGGCTACCTTTCGGATCGCGTGGGTCGCCGCGCCATTGTTTATTTCACCGGAACGCTGATGACGTTGGCGGCGTTCATGTTCGCTTACGATCATTCCGAACCGGCGCTCCGCACGGCGGCCGTGGTTTTCGGATTTGGCTATGGAGCGTTCGCGGCGGTCGATTGGGCCATGGTGAACGATGTGCTTCCGGGCGCCGATTCCTACGCCAAGGACATGGGAATCTGGACCGTGTCGACCATCTTGCCGCAAGTCATCTCCACCATCACCGGCGGATGGATCGTCGACCATTTCAACGCCATCCGGCCGAATCTGGGTTATCATGTGTTGCTCGTTTTCGTTCTCATTATTCTCATTTCCGGCGTATCAATTATCGGCAAAGCCAAAGGCTTGAGGCCGTGGAAGGGGTAGCAACGCTCTCGCGGAGTTGTTGGCGTTGACGCTCCGAGCTCGAGGGAGGACTGTGGCTTGTTTGGCGCGTGGTCACCGCGCGGCTTTGAGGGCCACGAGCGATAGGTAGAATCGGCGCGCGTCGAAGGGAAGTCTGAAAGAGGTTTGCGTGAAATCCAAACTGGCGATTTATTCGATCCCGGTTTTCTTGTTGATCGTTGGATTTTTTGTGTGGCGCACGGCCGCCCGCGCTTGGAATGCCGTCGCGACGTATCGAACGCCATATCGATTTTCAAATCCCGCGCCACTGTTTCACCGGCCATCGCGGAGCATGTTGACATCGTGCTGGTGGACGGGCTGCGCATGGATGAGTCGCGCCGCATGAATTTCCTCAACACGCTGCGTTCGCGCGGCGCCGACGCGTCATGCCTGGTGGGAATCCCTTCGTTGAGCTTGCCCGGGCGCGCCGTCATGATGACCGGGGCGTGGCAGGAGATCAACGGACAACTGACGAACTTCAACGCCCATCGCGTGGCCGTGGAGACGCTGTTTGAAGCGGCCAAGAAAAGGAATCTGACCACCGCCCTCGCGGCGAGCCGGAACGTTCAAAAGATGTTTGCGCCGTTCGTCGACGAGAAAATTGTGCTGGAGGTGGGGGCGCACGATTCGGCGAAGGACGTGGCGCGAGAAGAAAACCGGCTGCGTGAGACGGCGCAGAAGACTCGAGAGCTTCTCGCGGCGCGACATCCCAACTTGTTCGTGATGGATTACACGATGACCGATCGCATGGGGCACGCGTTCGGCGGCGCCTCGCCGGAGTACGATCACGCGGCGCAAGTGACCGACGAAGAAATTCAGAAACTCGCCAATCTCATCGACTTCTCGAATTCCGTGTTGGTGGTGACTTCCGATCACGGCCACATCAATCGCGGCGGCCATGGCGGCAATGAACTGGAGGTTTTGAACGTGCCGCTGGTTTTTGCCGGCAAGGGGATTCAAACCGGCGCTACGTTGTTGGCGCGGCAGATCGATTTGGCGCCCACGGTCGCGGCGTTGCTCGGCATCGAGATTCCGGCGGCCAGCCAGGGGCGTATTTTGTTTGACGCGCTTCAGGTCGACGACCCGTGGCGCCGCGCGCTCTTTCAGGAATTGTTCCAGCAGAAGAAGAATTTCAACCAACAATACCTCAGCTTTGTCCGCGGCGTTCGGACCCGTTCCGTCATTGAAGAGCCGGCCTCGTTGGAGTTGGAGACGATGGAAGAGACCATCGATCGGCTCGATTTGGAAGCCGTCAAAGCGAAGCACGATCGAATCGCGATGGAACCTCGGGCGCGGATGCGTTGGGTGCTGCCGATGATTCTGTTGCCGATTGTTTTTTTGATTGTCTATCTCCATTTCCGATGGATCGAACCGGCCGATTTCCAATGGGGACTCTTCGCCGTCTTGATTTACTGGCTGGTTTATTTCGCCCTGTTCACGCTGGCCGGGATGGGCTATTCGTTGAGCCGGGTGAATCAGGAGGAGAATCTCAAGTTCTATTTTGGAAAAGACATGCTGTTCGCGGTCGCCGGGATGTTCGCTTCCATCGCCGCGATGGCCGGATTTCGAAAACGCAGACCCCGCTGGACTCGGTGGAAAGGCCATGCCTCAGAGAGCGGCACAAGCACGGAGTCGGAGGCTTTGCTTCGTTCTTGCTACTTCGCTGTCGCGTTGATTGCGTTTTCGCTGCTCGTGAAAGTGGCTTTGGAGTATTCGCGATTTGGTTTGTTTGTCCGGTGGTATGTGCCCAACATGCATTGGGGATTTGGAGAGTATCTCGACCTCTTGCAGTTGATGATTTTGGGCTTCACGGCTTGGCTGGCGCCGTTGGCGGGTTGGGTCGGATTACGATTGGTTCCGAATCGGTGACTCGTTGTGGCGCAGACGTTGTGGCGCAGACACTCTTGTCTGCGCCTGTGCCTGAGGGAGGAAATCTAGAAATTCAAACGTTCTCGTTCTTGCTGCCGTTTCTTGAGAGAAACGGCGAAAATACTTTTTTTCGCGCCTCCGTATTCCTTCTATTAACAAACCGGCGCAGGCAGGAGTGCCTGCGCCACAATTAACGAAACCCAGCGCAGACAAGAGTG
>CAZIDA010000190.1:0-6825 GCA_964537865.1 uncultured Acidobacteriota bacterium | reverse complement strand
AGCTTATTGACGCGAAATTCCATACGAAGCTCTATGTCAAAACGCTCGCTTCAGGTTTGAAGCCAACCCATTGGCCGGTTGGCGATGCGCTGAGTTGCTTCTTTCGACTCTAATGGCGCGTGCGATTTCTTCACTGGATCGCCTCATCACCCATTGTGCATGAGAGAGCCGCAAGCGCGTCACGCAACGAATCCAATCCTGTACTGATTGCTATACCGTGTGATTCAGGCAATTCAGAAGAGTAAAGAGGGCCCCAACGCAAGGGAATTTTACGCTTGCCTTCCAAAAAGTCAAGAGTCAAGAAACAGGAGGAATCAAGCGATTTTAGCAGAGATCCCGGAAGGAGCGTATGGCTCGAATACTGCATTGCTTGCGGTGTCTGGGACGCAGGTGCTGCAGTGGATTTCAGTCAGGTGCACCACGGTAGCGTGTCTGCTTCACCGGAAGGAGGGCATGGGAAAGATTCAGCAAAAAGGCGCGCGAAAGTGTAGTAGGGCTACGAAAACCCAATTCGAAAAAACTCCGCGGCCTCGAAAAAGGCCGCGGCTACCCAAACTGATTCTCGATTTTCTCTACAAAAAAATCACCGACTGCAGGCTGGTGATTTCGATGCGTTTGCGGCAGCGTTTGCAGGAAAGGACGTCGTCGATGCGCACCAGATAGTCACGGGCCTTGGCGAAACGCATCTTGTCCTCTTCCGAGGCGTGCGCCGGCAACGATTTCTTTTTGGTGCGGCGACGCCAACGGACGTCGTAAGTGTCCATCGTCCGGCATGAGGGGCAATTCAACTGCGCCTGTTTCACTTCATCTTTCTCGTTGAAAAAATCTCGCTCGTCCATGAGGCCCTGACTTTCTTGTGGTGTCCGAAATCTTTCCCGTTACCATCAGATGATTGCAGAATATAGCGGCGAATCAACCACCGAGGCGCATAAACCGCACCTCGGCTACCCGCACCTCAGACAATCGTACCTCGGCTACCCACACCGCGCCTGCCCAAACTCGGCGCATCAATGCGACGAAACGCTGCCCATCTCTCCGCGTTCGTTTTCAATCGGCGTGGCAAAACTCTCTCCGTGAAGCATATCAACCAATTCCCGCAGATCGTCGATCAAAACATCGACGGGAACTTCCTTCAGTCTTTCCGATCCCAACCCGTAGGTCACGCCGCAAGTGGAAATGCCGGCGTTGCGTCCCGTCAAAACATCCACAGCTGAATCGCCGATCATCAACGTTTGGCCGGGCGAAATCCTCACTTCGTCCATGATCGTATTCGCGCCGAGCGGATCCGGTTTCTTGGTTTCGAAACTGTTGCCGCCGTAAATGAAGCGAAAGTATCGCGCGGCGTCGAGTCCGTCCAGAATCATGCGCGAAAAACGCACCGGCTTGTTGGTTAGGACGGTCATGATGGGGGCGGCGCCAATTCGTCCGGCGGCCAATTGTTCCAGCGCCTCGCGCACGCCCGGGTAAAGACCGGTGTGATCGAGCATGTGGGCGCGGTAGTACTTCAGAAAAATCTCGAGCGCCTGATCGATGCGGGCCTCGTCGGTGGAGTCGTCGAGCAGCCGCTGGATGAGCGTGCGCGCGCCGTCGCCGACGTACGACGAGATGATGGAAGCGTCGAGGGGCGGCAAGCCCACCACCGAACGCGTGTGATTGGAGCTGGCCACGAGGTCCTGCTTGGAATCGATCAGGGTGCCGTCGAGATCGAAGATCAAAAGCTTGATCCGCGAAAAATCA
Organism: uncultured Acidobacteriota bacterium; assembly: GCA_964537865.1. Taxonomy (GTDB): domain Bacteria; phylum Acidobacteriota; class Terriglobia; order JAIQFV01; family JAIQFV01; genus CAZIDA01. The sequence goes on along the minus strand of CAZIDA010000190.1, from coordinate 5,088 downwards.
ATCGGAGTATGAACCACCACCATGCGGCCATTCTAGCGTGCGAGCGGGGGAAGCGTCAACGCGAGGGTTCGCAACCACTAAGTCTCTGCAAACCTCAGCGCTCTCCGCGCCTCTGCGTTGAGTGGGCTTCCCGATTATGAGATATCGGCCGATTGGCTGGTCCATCAGACTGGAGACTTCAAATAGGCTCCGCTTCGATGCAGCAGCCATCCCGTGATCAGCCACACCGCCAGCGCGACGTACTCCGCGACATCGAAATGTCCGGGGATTTGAGGGAGGATTTTGATGAGGACGAGAAGAACAGTCACGATCATGCCGGCAATGGCGATGGTCCGCAATCGTCCCGCGGAGCGCGGGCTCAGCTTGTAGAAAGCAGCGCAGGCGGCCAGCCATCCGAGAGCGGAGGCCAGCGAGCCGACCTCCGTGATGGGAATCAAAATCGATTCGCCGAGCAAGGTTGCGGCGGCGCTGACCGCGCCGATCCACCACACCGATACCGACGGCGTTCGATTCACGGCATGAATCGTCCCTAAGCGCGGCGGCACCAGGCCGCGGCGGCCCAGTGAGAAGAGCAGGCGGCTGGCGGCGATGAAATTTCCATTCAGAATCTTGATCAGCGAAATCAGCGCCGCCGCCAGAATGACATCGACGATCCAGCGGGCGCGAAAGGCGTGCTCGAACGCAAACGCCGTCGCAAAACTTTGCGACGTGAGCGGCTGCCACGGATAAACGAACGACACGACGGCGATGACGGCCACGTAAAACAACACGCCTAACGCCAGCGCCAGCAGAATGGCGTTGAAAAATCCGCGGCTGCGAAAGGACGCGTCGGCCTCCTTGGCGCATTTCGGGACCGACTCGAAGCCGGTCATGAAATACGGAACCACCTGAATCATCAAAATCAACGACACCCAGGCGGAATGGCTGAAGAGCGGCGTGAAGTTATGAATCGATCCGCGCGCCACGCCGAACGAGCCGAACAGCGCGAACAACGCCAGCAACGAAAACGTCATCCAGTTTTGAAACTTCGAGCTGATGCGGATGCCGCGATGATTGATCCAGGTAATGAACGCGATCAGCCCCAGGCCGATCACCACCTGCGGAAGATACACTTCCTTCCCGGCGATGGCATAGAGCGGCATGGAGTTGAGTCCGGGAAAAATGAAGGCAAGGATTTTTCCGATGGCCACGGCTTCCCACGGGCAAACGATCAGGTACGCCAGCATCATGATCCATCCGGTGAAGAAGCTGACGCCCGAAGGAAAGACGCGCTCGGTGTACGCGATTTCGCTGCCGGCGTCGGGAATGAGCATGACCAGCTTGCCATACACGTAGCCGATGGGCAGCAGCGCCGCGCCCCCGATGGTGAAGCCCAGCATCGCGCCCAGTGGACCGCCCCGGCGCAGCCAGTCGTCCATCAACCACGAGCCACCCCACGCCCACCATCGTCCCGAAGGCGAGCGTGAAATACTCGGTCGTGCGCATCGATCGAGCCAGCGTCAGTTTTGTCGACATGAAAATTGTGGGTCGTGACCGGGAAACGTTTTGCGTTTGAGAAACGCGCGTTGCCCGGCTCAGCATCTTTCCAAGTCAATTCGTCAGAGCGCCGGAAGTATAACATTTCGGTCCGGTGATTCAAATCGAGCCGGGCGCCAGGTAGTGGGTCAGTTTGAGTGTGGCACGCGCATCTTGCGCGTGAATCACGGGCCAGAGGCCCGTGCCACCTTTGAAATTGACCCACTACCGGGCGCCGCAGACATGGTCCGCTGGGACGGACGATGTCTGCGCCAACCGTCAACTTTGTCGCCGTTTGGAATTTGTTCGTATTAGAATTTGCGCATGTCGTTTTTCGATTCCAAACGAATGGCACCGGTGCAGCAGAACGAGACGCTGCCGCAAGATGACTTTGACGACACCCGATGCGTGGACGAAGCGGTACGCCTCGGAATGATCGACGGCATCATCTTGAACGTGGGATGCGGAACGGGCGAGTTGGCGCTGGCGTTGGCGGAGCGCTGTTCCGGCGTAACGGTGTTGGGTGTCGATGAATCGAGTCGGCTGATTGGTTTGGCCACAGAAGAGGCGGAGCGTACGGGCTTGGCGCATCGCGTCCATTTCCAAGCGGCGACGCTTAGAAGCACCCGCTTCAAGGCGGCTTACTTCGACGGATTGATTTCGAGCGGCGCCTTGCGTCAAGCGGCCGATCCGGTCGCGCTCCTGAACGAGATGGCGCGCGTGGTGAAGCCCGAAGGCGCGGTGCTGATTCGCGATCTACGGCGTCCGTTATCTCCGCGTGGTGGCACATTCGATGGTTTGGAAAAAGATACTCTGGGAGCGAACGCGACGATTTCAATTCGGCTGTTCGTTCCGCTTATTCCTATTCCGAATGGCGCCGCATGCTCGCGGAATCCGATCTCAGAAGTTCCGGCCGAATTTTTGTCCGCGGCCTTACGCACATGGGCATCGAGCGCCCTGCGCAAGCCGCCCTCTTCGCGGACCTTGCCGCACGACGAGAGCAGCGAGATTCTCTCGCCGAAAGCGAAGCATGGAGAAAGAATTTGTAAGCAAACGTCAGGGGATTCCCGTTCCTCGTTTTTCTAGATCCTTACCCAGTGTTGGCGCATCGGTCCTCTTTGGCCCATCGTGTCCTATCCGTTGGCGCCTTGCTACACCCTCCTATAAAACTCCGATTCCCGGTATTCCCGGTAAAAAGCGCGCGCGAAGGCGGCGAGGCTGGCCATGGCGGGGACGGCGACGAGGATGCCGATGAAGCCGAAGAGTTTGCCGAAGGCGATGATGCCGATCATGATGACCAACGGATGCAGTCCCACCTTATTGCCGAGAATCTTCGGCGTCAGCACTGCGCCGTCGAACGCTTGCGCGAAGCCGAACACGCCGAGGATGGCCAGAATCTGAAGCCAACTGACTCCGTCCACCGTCGACAAGATGATCGAAAAGAAAAGTCCGGTGACCGTGCCGAGGTAAGGCACCAAATTCGCCAAGCCCGCCAACACGCCCACAAAGAGACCCGCCTTGATGTTCAAAAACGTCAGCCCGGCGGAGTAGATCGTGGCATAGATGATCGCGATGAGCAGTTGTCCGTGCATGAATCGGCGGAAGGCTTGATCGATTTCGTAAAAGCGCTCGGTGAAAAAAAGTTTGCGGCGCTTCGGAATGGCTTGATAGATTTTCTGTCCGATGGAGGGAAAGTCGTACAGCAAGTAGAAGGTGAACACCGGGACAAACAAGAGTTTCAGCGCGTTGAGAAAGACGGCGAACAGATCGGTGGCTCCGAAAGAAAAAAGCTTCAGCGTGGGCGTGGAAAGAATCGGAATCTCCCGCTTCACGCTGGCGACGGAGGGCCCGAGGAATTGCCGGAAAAACTGCGGGTATCTCGCGCGCAGATGAAAGAGCAGAGGATCGATCTGAGCGACCATCTTGTTAAGCGCTTTTGGAATCTGCTGGAACGCCAACGTGAATTGATCGGCCATCAACGGCGCGACAAAAACCGAGAACACGATGATGGCGCCGATCAGCAACAGCGTCAGCAAGATCACCGCAAACAAGCGGGAGACGAGAACTCCTTCCAGCCGGTCGACGAGAGGACTGAAAATGTAAGCGAGCAGGATGGACAGAATGAGCGGCCCGATCACCGGGCGAATCAGCCAGATCAAAAGGCCGAACGCGAACGCCAGCGACAAGGTGATGGCGAGGCGTTGATTCAGCGAACTGGAGACCGCGGGTGGGATTGCCGATTTGGGGTCATTCACCATTCATGCCTTGAGCGCGGATCAGCCGGCGCGGCGCTGCAAGTCGATTTCTTCGACATTGGAAGACGCCGCCGCCGCGGGCGCTGCCGCATCCGCCAGCCGCCGTCGCGTCACAAAAATATAATGGATCCCGGAGAAGACGGTGGACAAGGCCGCCGCCAGAATCACACCGGGAACAATGGCCGTGCGCCGCTCCAGAAAGCTGAAGAAGATGACGCACAAGACGGAAAGCAATTGCAGCACCGTCGTGATCTTTCCATAAATCGACGGCTTGAAATCTCGAAATCCGGTGGCGATGTAAATAATCAGCGAACTCACCACAATGATGACGTCGCGGCTCAAGAACAGCGCCGTCGCCCACAAGGGAATATGATATTGCGTGGGCACGGAATGAAAAGTGAGCGTCACGAACGACGCCGTCAGCAACATTTTATCGGCGATGGGATCGAGGTACGCGCCCAGCACGGTGCGTTGGTGCAGCCAGCGCGCCAGCCAGCCGTCCAGCATGTCGGTGATTCCGGCGGCCAGAAAAACCAGCAGCGCCCAACCCAGCATTCCATACATCACCAACACGATGAACACCGGAATCGTCGCCATCCGAAGAATGGTCAACTGGTTCGACAGGGTGAACACTTGATCCGTTTCGGACGCGATGAGCCTCGCCTTGACGACGTTGTTCATGGAAAAACCATCCTAACGCGCCACCCGCGCCAAAGCGCGCCGACGCTCGCAAAGCTTGGGCCAATATACACACGGGACAAAATCAAAGTCAATCAAAGTCCGGAGGTCGCCGGAAGATTATTCAGGCGGAAAAGATGCGAACAGGTGGCGCGGTCGAGTGGCCGTTTTGGCCTTCATGGCCGCGCCGATTTTCGGTTGGTGGCTTTGAGGATTTGGATGCTGCCGTTATTGTCGATGAGCCGCAGTTCGCATTGGCCGGCATTCAATTTTCCGGAGAGCGCGGAATCGCTGATTTCCCCGGTGACGGACAGCGGCATCTCACTTCGAATCGAACCGAAGGACGTGCGCGCGTTCACCCGCACATTGGCGCCGTCCGGCAGATAGACGCGGATGGGCGCAAACGTCGTTCCCAAAATGATGTTGTGGCAGCCTCCCGCTCCCACCGCCAAGTGGGAGGCTTCAACGCTGCCGTTCTGATTCTCCACTTGCACATCGCCGGTGACGTTGTGCAGAGTCACCGGTGAAAACGAAGCGCGCACGTTGAGATTGCCTTGGATGTCGGTTGCTTCCACGCCGCCGGTGGAATTGTCGGCGATGAGCGAGCCGCGAACGTTGGTGGCGCGAATCAATCCGAAGT
>CAZIDA010000189.1:0-6833 GCA_964537865.1 uncultured Acidobacteriota bacterium | reverse complement strand
ATTCCTTCTTCGCGCGAAAGCCGCCGCGCCATCTGGATGGCCTCCTCGGAGGAAACGGTGATGACGCCGGTGAGCAGGCTCAAGTCAAGATCCCGCGGCACGAAGCCGTCGCCGATGCCCTCGATGCGGTGCGGACCCCACCGGCGATGCGAGAGCAGCGGGCATTCAGCGGGTTCCACGGCGTACAGGGCTACCTTCTTATTCTTTTTTCGCAGGTGCTTGCCGATGCCGGTGATTTGACCCCCGGTTCCTTGGGTGGCGACGTAGGCGTCGAGCCTACCTCCGGTTTGATCGGCAATTTCCGGTCCGGTCGTTTTCGCGTGAGCCTCCGTGTTGTCGGGATTGTCAAACTGCGCAGGCACCCAGTACTTCTTGGGATCTTGTTTGCGAATCTCCTCCAGCTTGGCGAGCGCCAAGTCCACGTCGCTTTCGCCGCCGGGCGTGTAAACCATTTCGGCGCCGTAGGCGATGTCGGTCTTTTTCCGCTCCTCGCTCATGCCTTCGGGCATGACGATGATGCATTTGTATCCTTTGACCGCGCTCACAAAAGAGCAGGCGATGCCGGCGTTGCCGGTGGAGCACTCCAGCACGGTCATGCCTTTCTTCAGCTTGCCCCGCTTCTCCGCCTGCGTGAACATGTTGTAGTAAATGCGGTCCTTCAGTGAACCGCTGGGAGAAAAAAATTCGAGCTTGACGAGAATTTCGGTTGCGGTGATTCCTTCGCTCTGTGGAATGCGATTCAGTTTCATCAGCGGCGTGCGGCCGATGGATTCGAAAATGTTTTTCGCGATTTTCTTATTGGAACTCCAGGAAATAGATGGCATGAGTGTTGAATCCTTTGTGAAAGAATGAATTGTGATCTGATCTTTGAACGGCGCGCGGCTTGTCTCCCGTGCACGAGCCTCTCTTTGAGGAGATCGTTGCCTCAAAAGCGCCGCGGCTATTGCAGCACCATCGAGAGCAGCGCCATGCGCACAAACAGCCCGTTCTGGGCCTGTCGAAAATAAGCGGCGCGCGGATCGGAATCCACATCGACGGTGATCTCATTGACGCGTGGCAGCGGATGCATGACGATGGCGTTGGGCTTCATGGCGGAGAGCACGGAGCGGTCGATGATATAGACGCCGCGGGATTTTTCATAATCTTCGATGCGGTCTCCGAATCGTTCCTTCTGAATCCGGGTTTGGTAAATCACATCCACTTCCCGCGCCACTTTCGCCAAATCGGTCTCTTCCGCGAACCAAATGTCGTGCTCTTTCAGATGCGCCAGAATATCTTCCTTCATCTTGAGCAGTTCCGGCGCGACGAAGTAAATCTTAATACGATCAAATTTACTCAGCAGGTACGTCAAAGACCGCACCGTCCGGCCCTGCGCCAAGTCTCCCACCATCGCAATCTTCAAGCCGTCGATGGTGTGAAGCTCCTTCTTGATGGTGTACAAGTCGAGCAGCGCCTGCGTGGGATGTTGCCCGATTCCGTCGCCGGCGTTGATGATGGGAACTTTCGAAATCGCGGCGGCGCGCTTGGCGGCGCCGACTTCGTTGTGGCGCATCACGATCACATCGGCGTAGCCGTTCATGACTCGAATGGTATCTTCCAACGTCTCACCCTTGGACACCGACGAGAACTCCCGGGCGTTTTCCGTGGAGATGCATCGCCCGCCCAGGCGCAACATCGCGGCCTCAAAGGAAAAGCGCGTTCGCGTGGAGGGTTCATAAAACAGAGACGCCATGATTCGACCGCTGTAATCCTGGGTGCCTCCTCGCGCCACCACGCTCTCCATCCGCTGCGCGATTTCGAAGAGTTCATGAAGAATGGGAAGGTTAAACTGCTGCGACTCAATGACGTGATGAAGTTTCATGGGTGAACGCCTCAGATGGGACAACTGCTGTTCAAGTACGAAAGAGCCGGTGATTCCGACGATTTCGCCTCAAGAAAGCTTCGCGTCGGAGGCGCCGAGCCCCGAGATGTCGACCGCAACTCGTAAATTTAAAGTATCTTAATGAAAATTTATAGAGAAATCTTGGGGCGGGCGTCATTCGTCGCGCCAAATCGCCGCAACGGTCGGGGAGTTTTCAACGTCGTTTTCTTTGAGACGCATTTTCGGTGAAGGTGGGGTAGAATATTGGTTTTGACTGCGAGATTCTCATCTGGACCATGAGGTGGGGCGCCTCAGAAACTGCGAATGCGACGGTTGAAGAAAGGTCATTAAATCATGAAGAGTGGGTTTTTCGGGCGGACTCGAAGTCTGCCCGTGGCGGTGGCGGCACTGCTTTGCTCGGCATTACTTTTTCAGAGTTTGACCTTCGGTCAGGAATCACGGCCCGCCAAGACACCGGCCAAGGAACCATCCGCGGCCGTGGGAAACATGGTGGAACCTCTATCGAACGGACTCAAGTTGACGATGACGCCGGACCAAGTTGTGAAGGCCCTGGGCAAACCCAGCACCGATGACCGCTCCGGCGGCGGGTATCTCGGGTACCGCAATTTCGATATTGTGCTGGATCCTTCGGGCGACGGGATTTGGTCGCTCATGATTCGAGGCGGCGTCCGCTTGAACTGTGGAATCGGAATTGGCAATACCAAGAAGGAGGTCACCGAGAAATTCAAGGGCGGCTTTTGGTTCGGGGAGGAATATGATGTCAACTACCTGCAATATAACCTGGCCTTCATTTTTGCCAACGGCAAGCTGAGCGACATCCGGATTTCACCGGTGGTCGGCCATTTTTCTCCTTACGACAAGCCGACTGCGAAGTGACGGCATGAACCGCGAGGCTCCGTTTTTCGACTGTCCCAAACATCTGAACCCGCGTTGATCTCCACGGCATCAGATGAGACTGATTTCGCACGCCCAACGCTCGATCTATCGACGGAGGACAGGATGAAATTTCTCACCCCCGTTTCACATGGATTATCGGTACGATGGATGGCGCCGGCGCTCCTCTGCCTTCTGATTTTTGCGGTGACCGTTCGACTGTCGGCGCAACCCGTCATCCCAAACATGACCCCCTCGGATAAGCTGGAATCGTTCATTCAGAGCGTCGTCAAAGAAACGGTGGAAAAGTTCGGCGGCGCCGGACTGAGCGCCGATGATCTGGCCATCACCCTCATCGACTTGAGCGACAAAGCGCGACCGCAATGGGCGCAACATCGCGGTGAGATTCCAATCTATCCCGCCAGTGTGGTGAAACTTTTTTATCTGGTTGCGGCGCAGCATCAAATCGAGACCGGGGCCTTGAAAGAAACCCCGGAACTCGACCGCGCTCTTCATGACATGATCGTCTCATCGTCGAACGATGCCACGCATTACGTCGTGGATGTTCTCACCGGAACCACCGACGGCCCAGAGCTGGACGATGCCGCGTTGAAGGCGTTCATGGAGAAACGCAACGCCGTCAATCGCTATTTCGCGTCGTTGGGCTATCAGCACATCAACGTCGAGCAGAAGACTTGGTGCGAAGGACCGTACGGCCGCGAGAAGCAGGCGCTCGGCCCCAACAACGAAAACCGAAACATGTTGACGACTGACGCGGTGGCGCGGCTGTGGTTTGAAATTGTCACCGGGCGAGCGGCCTCGCCGGCCCACTGCCAGGCGATGATGGATCTTTTGCATCGCGATCCGTTCCTCAAATCCGATGATCCGGACGATCAGGCCACGGCGTTCATGGGAAAGTCGCTGCCGCCGGGCTCGCAGTATTACTCCAAGGCCGGCTGGACATCGTCGACGCGCCACGATTCGGCGTACATTCGCTTGCCCAATGGCGCCGAATATATTTTGGTCGTCTTCACTGTGAACCACAGCCGGCAGACCGATATCATTCCGTATATTTCCAAATCAATCCGGACGACATTCCGAAAACGCGAGTCCTCGACACCCTCGTAGGAGGCCGAGTCGTGTATTCGAAGTAAGCAGACCAATCCGGACGGCAGGGTGACGCGGAACACAGCGCGTTTGTGTAATTGGCTTTGGCCCTCCTTCTCAGCTCAGCATGAGCTTCTTCGCTCCTCATGAAGTTTTGAAATCAGCGTCTGCTTTCAGGATTTCTGTCTTTGACGGGGAGTTTTTCTCTGAAACCCCGGTTCTTCCGATTCCTCTCTAGGCGGACTGGAATCCCGCCAAAGCGTTTGAATGATCCGCACAAGAAACCTCATTGCGGCAACGCTCTGAAAAATTGGCGTTTGTCTCTCCGACGTCCACTTCACCTCCCATTCTGATGAATCCATAAATCCGCGACGCGGAATGGAATCGTGATTGCATCGCGTTACGAGGTAACCCGAAAAACTGGAGGTATGTCAATGCGAAGAAGAATCCCTGTGCTTTTTGTAGTTCTTGCCTTTCTTGTTGCGGTCTCCTCATTAGGATGGGCAGATGATAACAACCCCGGCAATTCCCCACAGTCCGGTTACGCCATTGTGACTCCCACCGGATCCAACACCGGTGGTTTGGTGGTGTTCGAAACTTACGGAGAGAGCCACGGAAACGCAGCCCTGCAAGCGGGCGTGCTGCCGGCCAACATGACCACGAACGCGCTGTTGTTTGTCGACACCAGTTTGGGTTTGCAGCGGAACATGGGCGTCGCCATCGCCAATCCCGGGACGACGGCGGCGAACATCACGTTGACGCTGTTCAAGCAAGATGGAACCACCGTCACCACGCAGACCGTCACCGTTCCCCCTGGAAACCAGACCGCGCAATTCGTGACATCGATGTTTCCGGGGAATCCGGACCTGGACATGGGTTTTGTCGGCACGCTCCAAATCACTTCGGATAATCCGGTGGCGGTGGTCGGTTTGCGATTCCGCGGTGAAAACTTCAGCACCATTCCGGTGACGGACCTTTCTCCCGCGACGCCGGTTCCCCAAGTCACACCGGAGGTCGGAGGCCCGGATGCCGTGATCCTTCCGCAGTTCGCCACCGGCGGCGGTTGGGCCACCGAGATCGTCCTGCAAAACTCCGGGACTGCGCCGCTGACGGTTCGCGTCGACTTATTCAATCAAACGGGTGGCGCGCTCAACGCGACGCTCAACGGCCAAACCGGCAGTTCGTTTACGAATTTGACGATTCCGCCGAACGGCGTTGTCGTCTTGGCGCCGGGCAATGGTGAAGGGGACGATGAGTTCTAAAAGGTAAGCGGCTGACGATTTTCCATGTGCATGAGGATTTGGATTTTGTGCCTTGATGGGGACTTCCATCGGGTTCGACCCGTCAAGATCGAAATTCCAAATCCTCTTTGGCTTATGGATTGGAAATCGTCTCAGAGGTTCGACCGAATTTCTGCGGGGCTCAAATCATCTCGCTCAACAATTCATTCCGGGGTTGCGGAATGACCACCTTGTTCACCAACAATCCTTTTTGAGCCACCACATCGGCGCCCGCATCGACGGCGCTCCGCACGGAAGCCACCGGCCCGGTCAGCGTCACGAAAGCTTTGCCGCCCAGAGCCATGGCCAAACGGACTTCGATCAATTTCACCTGCGCCGTTTTTGCGGCGGCGTCGGCCGCTTCGATGAGAGACGCCACCGAAAAAGATTCGATGATTCCCAACGCCTCCAGCAGTTCGACCTTGGTGGTGCCCGCGATGGCGGGAAAGATGGAATCGTGGACGTTCGGAATGACGAAGGTGTCGACCACGGAAAAATCTCCGGCGCGGCGGCCGGCTTCCACACTCGACTCCACCGCCGCCACGTCGCCGCGAACCATGACCATGTACTTCCCCGAGCAAATGGTGCGCGATAAGATCAGCTCCACGTCCGCCGCCTTCAGCATGCTGTCGCAGGCTTCAAACCCCGCGGCGATGCTGCTCAGTTCAATCAGTCCTATCGAATTCTTCGCCATCGGCATCCTGCCTTTTCATTTGGACTCAATCTCAATGAATTGGTCCGTCACTTTTGAAATTTTCCCGGTGACGCTGGCATGGAGATTGACGCCGAGATCCGCGCCGTTCACCGCCGCGATCAACGCGCCCTTCTTCACCGGATCTCCCGCGCGGACTGTCGGCTTGGCCGGTTTGCCGACGTGTTGCGACAGCTTCAGGCGAACGCGCCGCGGTGAAAAATCAATCTTCTGGTAAAGCGCCTCGCGTTCGTATTCCTCCACCTTCAAACGCTTTCGCAATTGCGTCAAAGGAACGCGCCGCGATTCTTTCATCGGATGGACGCGCAGCTCCTTTTTCTGAACAAACTTCATTCCGGCGGCGCGCATATCTTGCTTCGCTTGGTCGCACGCTTCTTTCGGAAACAAATCTTCCGGGCAGGCGTACAGGGTGCACAATCCGCAACTGCAGCAGAGTTCTGCCCATTGATTCCACTGATCGGAACCCGTCAGCGTGAATCCCAGGCTGCGCATCACCTTGTGCGGCATGACTTCGTAGCCAAGCAGATAGCGCGGACAGAATTCCGTGCAGTAGCTGCACTGATCGCAAGCGGACTTGCCGATGCGATTCATGTTTTCCTGCGGCTGACTTTTTCGAGTGACCAGAAAATGGGAGCGAGGCAGCAGAATCAATCCGGCAGTCGTCTTCGTCACCACGTCGCTTGGGTCCGTCGAGAGAGATCCCATCATGAGGCCGCTCACAAAGATCGCATACTCATCAACCGCAGCGCCACCGGCCAAGGCAATCAATTTCTGAAACGAAGTCCCCAGGGGAACCCAAAAAGATTTGGGCTGTTTGACGGCGCCGGTGACGGTCACAAATTTTTCAACGACCGGCGTGCCCTTCTCGGCGCGATGAACGTTCAAGAGCGTTTCGACGTTGTTGACCACGCAACCCACTTGCAGCGGAATTCCACCGGGGGGAATCAAGCGTCCGGTAGCCGTGTGCACGAGTTCGTAT
>CAZIDA010000188.1:0-6853 GCA_964537865.1 uncultured Acidobacteriota bacterium | reverse complement strand
GATCTCTTCCGGGCAAGTTGAATTCTGGTCGGTTGGGTGCTATCGTGTGACCCGAAAGCAGGAGAGAGTGCCATGTCAAGAATCATCGAAAAGGATGAGGCCCACAGAATCATCGATAGGATGCCGCCAACCGCTACTTGGGATGATCTCATGCGCGAGATTTACGTCCGGGAAGTGGTTGAGCGCGGATTGGCCGATAGCGAAGCAGGCCGGACCAAGGACGTGAAAGACATTCGGGCGAAGTACGGTTTACCGGAATGAAAGTTCACTGACCAACACAGCCGAAGGACATCTTGAAGCCATCTATGCTCACATTGCCCAGGATTCCCCCGAATATGCCAAACGCATGGTGGATCGGCTTACCCGAAGCTCCCAACAAATCGCCGAATTTTCCCTCTCTGGTCGAAGAGTCCCCGAATATGATGTTGACTGGATTCGAGAGGTGATCGAAGGTCCCTTCCGTATCATTTACCACATAAAGTCAGATCAGATTGTCGTTCTGGCTGTCATCCATGGCGCCATGGGTGTGCTGGGTAGATCTGAAAAAGAAGATCAGTGAGCCGAACAACAGGCTTGGTCGGGCCGGTTCGGCCCCAGCCGCTCCACGGGGTGATGGCGCGGGCGCTTTGCGCCGCGCCATCGGCGTTGCGGATTGCCATCCGCTTGCCGCTGATCCGCAACGCCGATGAAAATTTAACGCTTTGACCCGGGAGGCTACACATGATATACACACTGGGGGAGGTGGCGACTATGACAAGAGTGCAAATCCTACTTGATACAAAAGAGGTGCAGGCCTTAAAAAAAGAATCTGTAGAGTCGGGAAAGAGCTATTCCCAGCTTGTTCGAGAGGCTATTGACAACACTTATGTCTCTCGGTTTTCTGAATCTGAAATCGCAAAAATGGCAAGTGAAGCGAAACGATCTAAAGGATTGCGAAAATTTAAAAATCTTCAAGCCGCTCGTGGTTATCTGTGGTCTCTTTAGGATAGACCGTGTTAAGATACGCTTTTTCCAAAAGTTTTGAGAAAAGCCTAAAAGACCTCCATCCACAAGAAAAAGTGGCCATCCAAAGGCAGGTCGACTCATTCATGTTGGCCATGGACACTCGCCAGATCCCGGCGGGATTCGGAATCAAGAAACTGGGTGGGGACTTATGGGAATTCCGAACAGACCTCGCTGTACGTGTGCTTTTTAAGTGGTCCAAGTCTGAAATAGTTTTTCTGTTTGTGGGAAATCACAATGAAGTCAGTTTGTACCTTAAACACTACCTATCGTAGGAAGGTAAAGTAGGTTGATGGTTACTCGCCGAGCCGTGAAGACCCCCATTCAGCCCCATTTATGGGGCGACACGCTCGCTCTCTCCACATTAATGTAATTGATATACCGGGGATTCAGAACCCCGCGCAAGACGGCGTTGGCCGTGAAGTAGCATTTCATGTCGACGAGCGCTTCGGTGGCGCCGTCCAGAAGACGGGATGAGATGGGCTGGTGTGTCTCGTAATCGAATTCGATCTCCGCGCCGGAAGATTGGAAACGGGCGCGCATGGAAAGATGGTCGACTTCAAGAACATGCTCGGCGCCGCCGATGCGGCACCGCGCGCGTTCGATGTACTCGCCGGCCTCGATGAGAAACCCGTCGTGGCTCTTCCACTTTTCAAAAGCGGCGACGGAGCCGAAGAAGCGCGGCTTCTCGATGTGCGGCCCGCCGTCCTCCGGACAAAATACATCGCAGTTGCCGCACTCGTTGCAAAAATCTTGAAAGGTCGCCAACTGATGGTTCTTCTTCACCTCGAACCGGCCACCCGGTTCAACCTGAAGCCCGGATTTTGTGACGCGATAATTGACGTAATCGACGGCCAACGCTTCCACTTCATAAACAAAATTGGCGTCGTTGGGGCACACCGGAACACACTTGTCGCAGTTGATGCAATCGAACAAGAAGAGATGGCTGCCGATCTTGCGCGGCGTGGTGCGATTGTTCTTGGCGTAATACCGTTCGTCGCGGGTCGTTCGTTCCACGATGTCAGTCGTGTTGAGAAGCCCGGCCCCTTCGACGACGGCGCGATAGATGTCGAGCAGAGGACTCGGTGCCGGCAGCGGCCCGGCCTTCTGGTCGCGTCGAATCGAATCCAGAAGGCGTCGAACATCGGCGTCGCTTCTTTGTGATTCGGTCAGTTTCTCGGAGACTTGTTCGACGGCGCGCGCTGAGTTTCCCTCCGACTTCAAGACAAAATCCCCGATGTGGGTGACTCCAACCTCCTTCATTCGCGATTCGAGCTTCTGAAGATAGTTGGGGAGTCGCGCGTAACCGCCCGGCCGCAGCAGGTCAGTGCAGGTGGTGATGGGCGTGAAATTCATGGCGACGGCGTTCCAGAAATTGTGGGCGTCGATGCCAGCCGAGAAGGAAATGGGATAGCGGCAGCCGACGGCCTGGCGCCACTTCCTTACGAGATTCATGGTGATGACGTGCAGCGGCTGGCCCGACAGATACATCACGCGCTCGCTCGACGGGAAGAACGTGTTGTTGTTGAGGACCACGAGCGTGTTCGAGAATTTCACGCCGAGCTGACGGCCGAGAGAATGAGCCGTTCGATTCAGCCGCTCGCAAATTTCCAGCGCCTGATCGAACTGCAAATCCTTGTCGAAGGATTCCTGCTCCGTTTGAATTTCTTGGTAGCCCATGACGTCGTGGAGCAGATGGTCGACGGTCGGTTTGCCGAGCAGCGTCGGATTCAATTTGATGATGACGTGCAGCCCCATCTCCCGGAGCAGGAAGTCGACGATGCGTTCGATCTCGTCCGCCGGGCAGCCGTGGAACGTCGAGAGCGTCAGCGTGTCGCTGAGGCGCGTCTTGAAATTCAAATCGCGGAAGGCGCGGAATTCGTCGGGAATCTGCCGGCGCAACGCATCGACCATCGACGCGGCATCTTTCATCGATTCCATCCAATGCCGGACGCGCGGAGAAGAAATGCCGGCCAGGTCGTACCCGACGGACATGTCAAAAATGGTTTCGGCTTTGTCGGGCGACGAGTCCACCTCGGGCCAACCCGTGGCTTGAAGAATCTCAATCAACATCGAACCCGCGACGTAGTCCTGAAGCGATTGCTCCAGCTTCAATTCCTGCGACCATTCGATGTTGTATCCGATGTTGTGGGCATCGATGCACGGCCGAGGAATTTTCAACTCGTCGTTGATCTGGACGGTTTTCAATTCCAGGATGCGCGAGCCCGCGAGCCAGGCCAGCACGATGTTCTGCGCCATCTGATCCTGCGGACCGGCGGCTGGCCCAAGCGGCAACGCCGCCCGATGCCCATGCATTCGCACCGACAAATCCAGCGCCGCATCCGCTCGATAAAACTTACGCTTCGGCAAATCGAAAATCTTGCCCTCGCGCTCGTATTCGACGAGCATGCGCTTCAAGAGATTTGCGAAAGGGGCGGGATAAAGTTCGGCCACGAATCAACTCCTCGACGCTTGGCGGCATGGCGTGCGGCGCGCATCCACCGAACAACGGCGACACCGGAACTCTAACTGATGTTCAGCCGTTCCTGCAACGCCCGTAGATTGGGCGGCGTGGGTTCCGGCATCTCGACCGTGCGAACCGCCGCGTCGATGTCTTTCAATCCGTTGCCGGTGTTGATGATCACCACGCGGTCCGTCGCTGGAAAGATGCTTCGCTCAGCGGCGGCTAAAAATCCGGCGTAGGCGCACGCGCCCGCCGGCTCCGCAAACACACCGGTCTCACGAGGAAGACGCTTCAAGGCCGCGAGGATTTGATCGTCCGTCACTTTAGCGGCGCGGCCGTGCGATTCCTGAATGGCCTTGACGGCTCGAAGCCCGTCGCGAGGTTTGCCGACGCAGATGGAATCGGCGAGCGTGTGCGCTTTGACGGGCTTGATGCCGTCCAAGCCGGCGGGATCGAATCCATTTTCGATGGCGTCCACAATCGGTGAAGCGCCCGCCGCTTGCACGCCCAGCAGGCGCGGCAAGCGGTCAATGAATTTCATTTCGTAAAAATCTTTGAAGCCTTTCCACAGCCCGCCGATGATGTTGCCGTCACCCATGCTGACGACGATCCAGTCGGGAACCGTCCATCCGAGTTGTTCGCACACTTCATAGGCGCCGGTCTTCTTGCCTTCGGCGGTGAAGGGATTGACGCCGGTGGAGCGGTTGTACCAGCCCCAACGCTCGGTCGCTTCACTGCACAAATCGAAGGCGTGGTCGTAATCGGCGGCCACCCGAACCACCGTGGCGTTGTACAAGAGCAGTTGCGCCACCTTCGCCCGAGGCGCGGATTCGGGGACGAACACGATGCACCGAAGACCGAGGGCGTTGCACATGGCGGCAAAAGCGGCGCCGGCGTTGCCCGACGACGCCACCGTCGTGGTCGCCGCTTTGTATTCCAGCGCCTTCGCCGCCACCAGCGCCGAAGGCCGATCTTTGTAAGAGGCTGTGGGATTGCGGCCATCGTCTTTGATGGCGAGGCCCGCGATGGAAAATTGTTTGGCCAACGCCGGCAGATTGTAGATGGGCGTCCAGCCGACATGCAGCGCCGGTTTACGCGTCTCCGGATGCAGCGGCAACAGCGGCAAGTAGCGCCACATGGAATAATTCTTGTTCTGGGCAAGATGCGTTTTTCTGAATTCCTTCCGCAGGGCGATGTAGTTGTAGATTACGTCGACGTTGGCGCCGCACGCCGCGCAGGTGTACAGAATCTCGCCGAGCGAGAATTCTTTGCCGCAGGAAAGACATTGGAAGCCGAGGATGTGTTTCATAAGAACAGGTGCCAGGTGTCGGGTGCCAGGTATCAGGCCCCGCCACGGCGGGCCAGTTTCTTGGCGGGTGTCGGGTGTCAGGGAACTGATACCCGGACCTCGAATATCACCATTCGGGCTTACCATCATTTCGAGCACGGCTCTTCAGACTGTTACGAAGGCCGCAGAGCATCCTGCCAACATCTGAACACAAACTGAGGGCTCGCCGCGTTTCAGATGAAGGAAGAAATGACAGCCGGTTCATCAGCAGAAGGTGTGTTTCGAGTTCCATCAAAGATCCATTGGCGACCGATAAGTGATGCAGATATTCTTTTAAGTGCTCCCGACCATGTCCCTCTGCAATGTTTGCGGGAACTGAAACGGCCGCCCGTTGGGTTTGCGATATCAATCCGAACAACTCTGTCTTCGGCAAGAGTCGGGCAATTCGATAGCATTCTTCCACGAGGTCCATCGCCTTCTGCCACACTCTTAAGTCGCGATAACTCACTAGCGCCATGATTACTCCGCACGGCGGGGGTGGGTTAAGAGTTTATTGTGAATTCTTCAAAGCCAGAGAGTCCGTTCTCTATGCCTTGCTTTCGAGTTGATCCTCTCGGATGAAATTTCATGTTATTGGAAAAAGTCTTCCTGGCACCTGGCGCCCGACACCTGACACCTCGCACCTACATGGTCATCGCCATAATCGCCTTGCACGTATGCAACCGGTTCTCCGCTTCGTCGTAGACGACGGACTGCGGGCCGTCGATGACTTCGTCGGTGACTTCGTTGCCCCGATCGGCGGGGAGGCAGTGCATGTAAATCGCATCGGGCTTCGCGGCCTTCATCAACTTGGCGTCGCAAATCCAGTTCTTGTATTTCTTCGACAGCTCCAGCGACTCCTGCGGCTTCTTAAAAAGATCGATGCAGCCCCAGGATTTCGGATAAACGATGTCGGCGTCGGCAAAGGCTTCTTCCATCGAATGCGTCAGCTCGAATTTGCCGCCGGATTGTTTGGCGAAATTTTCTGCGGCCTTCATGGTGTCGGGCATCAATCGAAATTCCGGCGGCGCCGCCAGGTTGACCTTCATTCCGAAGCGCGTCATCAACATGATCAATCCTTGCGGCACCGACATCGGTTTGGCGTAGCTCGGCGCGTAAGCCCAACTCACGGCGATCTTCAATCCCTTGGCCGCTTGCTCGGTCGTGACTTCAGAAAGCTTCAATCCGCGCCGTGAGGCATACACTTCGCGAATGGTCATCAAATCGGCCAGCGTCTGGCAGGGATGATCCACGTCGCATTGCATGTTAATCACCGGCTTGTCCGCGTGCTGGGCCACCTCGCGCATGTAGCTGTTGCCTTCGCCGGGGAAGAGGTCGTGGCGAATCGCGATGCCGTGCCCGTAGCGCGAGAGGATGATGCCGGTGTCTTTGGGCGATTCGCCGTGGGCGATCTGCGACGTGTCGGCGTCGATGAAGTGCGCGTGTCCGCCGAGCTGCGTGATGCCGGCTTCGAACGAATTGCGCGTCCGCGTGGACTTGTCGAAGAAAAACAGGAACACGGTTTTGTCGGGAAGATAGCGGTGCGGAATATTGTTTTTGAATTTGAGCTTGAGATCGTCGGAAGTTTTTAGCAGAAGTTCCAGCTCCGGCGTGGTGAAATCGCGGGTCTCGATGTAATCGCGGCCCCGCAGCGTTTCAGGCAACATAGCAATCTCCTCCTCGATACAATTCAATCAGCAAACCAGGATTCGGGTTCGCCGCCTCCGTGCGATTCACAAATCGCAGACGCAGGAATCGCGCTGTTTCGAATTCCTTTCCTTCTTTCCTGCTTTCCTCATGGGGTCTATTCGATGATCACCCAGGTTTTTTGATACTTGTCGAGCTGCTTTCGCGTGTACTCATCCATGGGATGGTCGCGTTCCGGAACCTCCACGTGTTTCTCGACGCCGCAGATGGCGGTGGAAAAATAGCGTCCTCCGTTGTCGCAAATCATCGAGACGATGCGCTTCATCTTCGGAAATTTCTTGGCCAGCTTGATGCAGGCGACGACGTTGCCGCCGGAAGACATACCGCAAAAAATTACTTCTTCGCGCGACAGC
>CAZIDA010000187.1:0-6857 GCA_964537865.1 uncultured Acidobacteriota bacterium | reverse complement strand
GGTGCGGTGCGCAATTTGAAAACACATCTTGATTACTTAACTTAGTATTACTAAGCGCTTCTTACGGCGTCTGTCAAGGACAATCTTGAATGTCCGGTGTTTCACAAAGGTGGTGATTGTGGGCTGAGGAGCGAGCTGGTAGCCCCGGCGTCCGCCTCGGCGGATTACGCCGGGGGCTTTGGCCCGCGTTCCTCCAAGGTTTCCCCGCTCTAAAAAACGAGCGGGGCTACCACAGCAATCCATCGCGGCTTGTTTGCGCCACTTCAGAAGATTCTCGGTGCTTTCCCGCGTCGTCTATACTAGAATCTGCCGAGCGATGCGGCAGGGGATGGGGGCTCAGTGCGGAATTCGGCGACACCGATTCGAGGAATCGAACTCATCAGGGTGTGGCATCGGCCAAACTTTTAATCATTAAGGAGGTTTTTCATGAACGGAGCCGGCTCGAACGCGTTTGAAAAGATCGACAGCTATATTGAAAACGTACGACCTGAATTTGAAGAGAAGTTCGCGGCCATTGTCGAAGTGCCGACCATCTCCATGGATCCGGAACATAAAAGCGATATGCTGCGCGGCGCCGATTTGGCCGCGGAATATTTGCGGGCGGCAGGCGCGGCGTCCGCGGAAGTGGTCCCCACCAGAGGGAACCCGGTCATCATTGGAAAATTCATTACCGATCCCAGCAATCCCACCGTCACGATTTATAACCACATGGACGTTCAGCCGGCGCAAGAGCCGGAGTGGACGCGCGAACCTTTCAAGTTTGATCGACAAGACGGCCGGTACTATGGCCGCGGCACGACCGACGACAAAGGTCCGGCCATGACGGCGCTGTACGGCGCGCGCTACGCTGTCGAGAATGGCATTCCCATCAACGTGAATTTCCTTTGGGAGATGGAAGAAGAAATCGGCAGCCCCAGCTTTGATAAATTTTTAAAAGAGAATGTCGCGAAGTTGGCGTGCGACTCCATCATCGTCAGCGACACCGAGTGGATTGCCCGCGGATGCCCGGCCATTCCGTACGGACTGCGCGGCGTTCAGGGATTGACCGTCCACCTGGAAACCGCGGCGACCGACGTGCACTCGGGAACCGCCGGCGGCGCGGCCCGCAACCCCATCGCCGAGTTGGCGGCCTTGGTGGCCGAGTGCTTCGACGCCAAAACCGGCAAAGTCAAAATCCCCGGCTTCTACAAAGACGTCGTGCCCCCCACCAAGAAAGAGATCGACAGTTTCTTGAAGTCCGGATTTACGGTGAAGCATTTCAAGCAGGCGTTGGGCCTGAAGAAGATGAGAACGGAGAAGGCGCCCGAAGTGCTGCGCCGCATCTTCGCGATGCCGACGTTTGAGATTCACGGGTTGGTGGGCGGATACACCGGCGCCGGCGTGAAGACCATTATTCCGCCTCGCGCGGAGTTGAAGATCACCATGCGCCTGGTGCCGAATCAGAAGGCCAACAAGATTTATCAGCTCGTTTCGAAATTCATCAAGTCGAAGATCAAGGACGTGGTGATCAAGAGGGAAGGATCGCTCGAGGCGTATCTCGGTCCGTTCAGCGGGCCGTTGGCGGATGCCGGACGCGAAGCCATGAAGTTTGCCTTCGGGAAAGATCCGGCGTTCACGCGGGAGGGCGGCTCCATCGGCGCGGTCGTGACCATGAAGAAGTATCTCAAGGCGCCCATCCTCTTCCTCGGCCTCAGCCTGCCCGAGCACGGATACCACGCCCCCAATGAGAATTTCGATTGGGAGCAGTCCTCCGGCGGAATCAAAATGTTCGCGAAATATTTTGACGAAATCTCGAAGCTGCCGAGAAAATAGCAGATCAGACGTCGGACATGTCGGACCCGTCTGACATGTCCGACACCTGACACCTGGCGCCTGACACCTACCCTTTGATCACCGTGCCGCGTCCTTCCAGCGCTGCTTGAATCGGATGCTCTGTGCGCGCGTCGGCAAAAATCACACGTCGTACTCCCGCCTCGATCGCTTCCTTGGCGCCGAGCACCTTCTTCTTCATTCTTCCCTGGGCAAAGCCGGCAAAGCGTTCGATCGCGGCGATGTCGATTTCGCGAATCAAGCTCGCTTCATCGTTCACGTCGCGCAAAAGGCCGGGGACGTTTGAAAGAATGACCAACGACTCCGCCTGCAACGAAGAAGCCAGAATAGCCGCGGCGCGATCTCCGTCCACGTTGATGGCTTCTCCGTCGTAGCTGATGGCGGGCGGCGTGAGCACCGGCAGATAGCCGTTCGCCAACAACAGCTCGATCAAGGCGGTGTTCACCTTCTCGACCCGCCCGGTGAAATCGTCGCGCAGGACTTTCTTCTTTCCGTTTTCAACGATGGTGATGGAAGATTTGCGAACGCCTTCCCACAAGCGGCCGTCGATTCCGGACAAGCCGACGGCGTTCGTCCCCAGCCGTTGCAGCTTTTCGACGATCATCTTGTTCATCTTGCCGCAATAAACCATTTCAAAAATTTCGAGCGTCTCGCGGTCGGTGTGCCGAGAAGTGTATCCGGAAGCGGAAGTCACCATGCGCGCCGGCTTTCCGAGCTTCTCGGAAAGAAGATTCGTTTCTTCGGAGCCGCCGTGAACCAAAATCGCTTGTGCTCCGCGGGAGCGAAGATCCGCCAAGTCGGCGCACACGGCGCCGTAGTTGATGCCGCGCGAACCGCCTACTTTAACGACCAACATGGATTTGAATCCGATCTGTCGGGTGCTGAAAAACTCGTGGCGCAGACACTCTTGTCTGCGTCTCCAATCGTCCTCGTATGAAAATGCAAGGCAGGCAAGATTGCCTGCCCCACTTGGTTCAATTCTTCTTCTTCAAAAACCGAAATTGATGATGCGGGCGGCGCGTGGTGGGGCGCTCGTCTTCGCGAATGACGCTGATGTTTCCATCCACTTCCAGAACGGCCATGTGAACCTCGCTGATGTGCTCGACCCCGTGCTCGCGAAGCGCCGTTCGGAGATCTTCCTCCGAAATCCCTTCGCGAGCCATGGCTCTTTGGTTCACGCGCCCCTGAAAAACCAGAAGCGAAGGCGAGCCTTCGATGCGCCGGCGCCACTTGCGATCTTTGAAGGCCAGCCGAGAGAGTCCCCGATTGATCAGCAGCAAAATGAAAGCGGCCACGAGTCCGGCCGTGAGGGCGTTGTACGGACCGATCATGGAATTCTGCACGGCGTTGGAAATCAGCAGCAACAACACCAGGTCGAAGGGCGTCATCTGCCCGACTTCACGTTTTCCCGTGAGTCGAATTCCCAGCAATAAGACTAGGTAAACGATCGCCGCGCGAATGGTCAGATCAATAATATCCCACCACGATATGGCAAACGTCGCGCGTAACCGCTCCGCCAACGGATTGTTGGTCGCCGCCAAAAGCGAAATCACATTGCTGTGGACGAGAAACACTTTACTTCGCCGGTTTCAAAACAATTTGCAGGCCGCCCGTGTCGCGAGCGGGTTTGAACGCCTCGTGGACGTCCGTCTGATAGCCGCTGGCCTCAGTGACGATGGAATAGGCGTCCGCCATCGAAAGCCATTCATGCGTCCGGCCATTGGAATTGGCGCTGGTCGTGAGCGTCTCGATCTTCTTTGTTCCGGTGAACTTTAGCGTGGCGCCGGGGATTCCGTGGCCTTGCGCGTCGCTGACCTGGAAGATCACATCCACTTCCTGCGCCGCGTCGGCCATGGTGATCGGCAGCTTCCAATAAAACTGCCGCTTGGAGCGCGTGTCGTACATGGAGATGCGTTCCACCGGCCCTTTCACGTTGTGATAAAACGCCTGCAGGTTGTAATCGATATCCGGATTCAACCCGCCGAATCGGAATTGGCCTTTGTCGTCGGTGACATCCTGCTCCACCTTCTTCGTTTGAAGGTTTGTCAGATTCACCACCGCCGTGGGAATGGGCACGTCGTTTTGATCGGCCACTTGGCCCGTGACCGTCTTTGAGGGTTTGGGTTTCTTTCTCCCGCCGAACTGAGCCCACAGGAGCGAGCCGCTCAGCAGCAGGAGAATGAGTGCGAACAGAATTCTTCTGAAGGATCGAATTTGAGTGTTCATGGTTTCTTGGAGGGTAGGATGATGGAGATATCTTGCCGTTCGTCGTTGACGATGTCCACTTTCTTGGAAGTGGAATCAAAGCCTTTCATCTCCGCCATCACGATGTATTCCATTTTGCCGACGGGGACGCGAAACGCAAACTCTCCACCTTCGCTGGAGGTTGTTTCCCATTTGGGTTTCTTGTCGGTGGCGCGGCGACACGTCACCTTCGCGCCCTGGATGGAGAAGCCGTCTTCGCGAAAGACGCTGCCTTTGATCAGCGCGTAATCGGCCGGCGGCTCTTTCTTTTTGTTCTTGGCGGAGAGCAGGGCCGTCGATCCTGAAAAAGCGAAAGCGACCGCAAAAAGTCCAATCAAAAAAACGCGAAGACGATAGTGGGCTGATGTTTTCATAAGCGCTGCTCAGCAAGTTTCAAAAATCTTGTTTCTCTGACAAAATTTTCAGGTCGCAACGGGTTAACCATGAGTCCGCCTCGGCGGATTGCGGCCCCGGGCCGCTCTTCATCTCAAGACAGAATGGACGCATCATTCTACCGCAGGAAGTATTCCTTCGGCGAGTAGTTCGTCGCCCCAAGAATCGAATGGAGCCGAACAACTCAAATGGGATGGAGGCCCGGAAAATCCAGGCCCGTAGTTTCATCGAATCCCAACATGAGATTCATTGCCTGAACGCCGTTTCCGGCCGCGCCTTTCATGAGATTGTCGATGGCGCTCATCACCACCAGACGCGGTCGTGAAACGTCTGAAACGGACGCTCCGCGAGTGTCCAGCTCGAACCCGACGTCGCAGTAATTCGAGCCGATCAATAATTTCGGTTCCGGATAACGATAAACTCCCGCGCGCTCTTTGACGATGCGGAGAAACGGCTCGTCTTCATAGGCGGCTCGATAGACTTTCCAAATCTCTTTTTCGTCGAGGGGCGTCTTCAAAAACACGTGCGCCGTCGAAAGAATGCCTCGCACCGCTTCAATGGCCGTCGCGGAGAAGTGGATGCGCGGCGCGGCGTCGCCGAACGTCAGCTCTTGAATGATCTCGGCGGTGTGCCGATGCCCGGTCGGCTCAAAGGAGCGGAGGCTGCCGCTACGCTCCGGATGATGCGTCGCCAAGCTCGATTTGTTTCCGGCGGCAGAGGATCCCACCTTCCCTTCGATGAAAACATCGGCAGGATCGGCGACACCGGATTTGAATAAAGGATACAACCCCAAAATAGCGGCCGTGGCCAGACACCCGGCCCCGGTCACGTAGCGGGCCGTCTTGATTTGCTCGCGGTGAAGTTCAGGAATTCCGTACACGAATTCAGAAAGAAGCTCCGGATGCGTGTGTGGATGATCGTACCAAGTTACATAATCGTCGGCCCGCCGCCGCCGAAAATCGGAAGAGAGATCCACGATCTTCGCGGCGAGCGGTCGAAACTGATCGAAGCGCTTCATGGCTTCGCCGTGCGGCAGACAGAGAAAAAGCACGTCGCACGGCCGCAGTTCAGCCATCGCCACAAATTTGAGTTTCGTTCGCTTGCGGAGATTGGGATGGATCAGATGAACGAACTTCCCGGCATTCGATTCGCTGGTCACCTGCCGCACTTCCACGCCCGGATGGCCGAGCAGCAAACGTAGCGTCTCGCCGCCAGTGTATCCCGACCCGCCCACGATGGAAGCGGTGATGCGTTGATTGGAGGAGGTCATGTCTTTAAGAAATCAATGTCGCTGTGGATGGCCCAACTAATTTGTTCGTCCCGCTCTCGCTTCTTCGGCTCGCGCTCCCACCCGCAAAAGATAATCGATCACCTTGGCGGGGATATTCACGCCGGTGGTCTCGATGGAATTTCGAAACTCCATGGTGTAATTGACCTCGTTCACCTGGATGCCACTGTCCGTTTCAAACAGATCGATCGCGACGACCCCACCGCCGACGGCCTTTGCCGCCGCCAACGAGAAGCGATTGATCTCGTCGGTCACCGGACAATTCTCGGCGCGTCCGCCGCGCGCGGTGTTGGTGATCCAATGCTTGGAATAGCGATAAATCGCGCAGATGGTTTCGCCGCCCACGACAAAACTGCGAATGTCGCGCTCGCGCTTGGGAATGTATTCCTGGATGTAAAAGATGGAGTGATGATACGACCCCAGAATCTCCTTGTGTTCGAGAATCGTTTCCGCGGCGTCGCGGTCGTTCACCTTCGAAAGCAATCGTCCCCATGAGCCCACCGCGGGCTTCAACACCACCGGATAGCCGAGCTCCTCGATGGCCCGAATCGCCGACTCGGCGGTGAAGGCGAGGTACGTCTTGGGACAGGGAACCTGGTGTTTGATCAAGGCGCCGGTGGTGAGAAACTTGTTGCCGCACACGTCGGCGACTTCGAAGCGATTGACCGTCTCGATGCCCCAGTCGTTCAGCACCTTCAAGGCGTACAGCGCGCGGGAGTGATTGACGCAGCGTTCCAGCACCACGTCGAAGTCGTAGGGCCGGTGATGCAGGTTCATCACCATCTCACGGTCATCCAACACCTCAAACCCGAGGCCCCGCGAACGCAACTCTTCAAACAGCAGCTTCTCCTCTTTGCGAACGATGGAACATAACACACCTACCTTCATCTTCATTTTCCTCTTTCATGGGATCGGCGGCGCCGCTGAAATCCGGTGAATGAAATTCTCGTTGAAGCGGCCCGGCGGCGCGGCAAACAAAAAAGGGGGTTGAGAAAAATCGTTTCCTCATCCCCCTTAAAACTTTTCGTCCCGCGGGCGCCGCGCGCCGCCCGCCGCGGCGGGCAGAGATCGGATCACTCACCCCAATCTTCTTCCTCTTCCG
>CAZIDA010000186.1:0-6877 GCA_964537865.1 uncultured Acidobacteriota bacterium | reverse complement strand
CACTTTGATCGCGGGCGTCGGATTCGCGATGAAGAACTCAAATCCTTTCAGGCGAGGAACGGCCACGCCTTCGGCTCATCTTCATCTCGCGGCCTCACTCGGGCATTCTGCTCATGTTTGACCCGCTCGATTTCCGACGCCGAGTAACGCGAATATTCGTCGATGCGTCTTAAGTTCTGCTACATTGAAGGTCCCGTCGGTCATTAACGAATTATCCATTATGCCACTCCGGATATCATTCCATTTTGGGACGCTCCATGTGGCGCTCTGATCGAGGGCGTTCGTTTCGTCTCGCCTTTACTGTTGTCGCCAAGGAATTCGCAAAATTCGAGGAGGTGTTCACGTGAAGTCTCTGCACAATAGGCTATGGATTCTCTTGATTCTTTTTCTCTGCCTGGGTCAGTTTGGCGTGGCGCAGGAGCACAAAGCGGCCAAAGAAACGGCCGGCAAAGAAGAAAGCAAACCCACGGGTGGCCTCACCCCGGCCACATTCACCGGCTTGAAGTTGAGATCGATTGGTCCGGCCATGACCTCCGGTCGGGTCGTGGATTTTGCCGTCGACCCTCATGACCGCAGCCACTATTTTGTCGCGGCGGCGGCGGGCGGCGTTTGGAAGACCATCAACGACGGAACTTCTTGGACGCCCGTGTTCGACAAAGAAGGATCGTTCTCCATTGGAGTGGTGGTTCTCGATCCCAAGAATCCTTCGGTGGTTTGGGTGGGCGCCGGTGAAAACAACAGCCAGCGCAGCGTCGATTACGGCGACGGCGTTTATCGTTCCGACGACGGCGGCCAAACGTGGAAGAACATGGGGCTGAAGAAATCCGAGCACATCGGGAAGATCGTGATCGATCCGCGCAACAGCGATGTGGTTTACGTGGCGGCCCAAGGACCGCTGTGGAGTCCGGGCGGGGATCGCGGCCTCTTCAAAACCGCCGATGGCGGCAAGACCTGGAAAAACATCTTGAACATCAGCGAAAACACCGGCGTGACGGACGTCGTCCTCGATCCGCAAAATCCGGATACGCTCTATGCCGCGGCCTATCAGCGGCGGCGCCACGTGTTCACGCTCATCGATGGCGGCCCCGAAAGCGCCCTCTACAAATCCACCGACGCCGGCGCCACCTGGACCAAGTTGAAGACCGGTCTGCCGCACGTCGACATGGGACGCATCGGCTTGGCGATCTCGCAAACCAATCCCGCCGAGTTGTACGCCATCATCGAGGCCGCCGACAAGAAGGGTGGGATTTTTCGGTCGCTCGATTACGGCGCCACCTGGCAAGAGCAAAATGACTTTGACAGCGGCGCCATGTACTACAGCCATATCTACATCGATCCGAAGAACAACGACCGCATCTATGTGATGAGCGTCTACATCCTGGTTTCAAATGACGGCGGCAAGACAGTGCAGCGTTTGGGCGAACGCAACAAACACGTCGACAGCCACGTCATGTGGATCGATCCGAACGACACCAACTATTATCTCGTCGGCTGTGACGGCGGCGTTTATGAAAGCTTCGACCGCGGGGCCACGTGGGCCTTCAAGGCCAATTTACCGGTGACCCAATTCTATGACGTGTCGGTCGACAACGCGCTGCCCTTCTACTACGTCTACGGCGGCACGCAAGACAACAACTCGTTGGGCGGGCCTTCGCGCACGCTTTGCGCTTCCGGCGCCACCAACGCCGATTGGTTTGTGACCAACGGCGGCGACGGCTTTACTTCGCGCGCCGATCCGGAAGATCCCAACACCGTTTACGCCGAGTATCAATACGGCGGACTGGCGCGATACGATCGCCGCACCGGAGAGCGCGTCGGCATCCAGCCGCAGCCGGGCAAAGGAGAAGCCCCGTTCCGTTGGAATTGGGATTCGCCGCTCCTCATCAGTCCACACCTTCACACGCGGCTTTATTTCGGCGCCAACAAACTCTTTCGCAGCGACGATCGCGGCGATAGTTGGAAAGAGATCAGTCCCGATTTGACGCGACAGATCGATCCTAACACCCTGCCCGTGATGGGAAAGGTGTGGGGGCCGGATGCCGTCGCCAAAGGCGAATCGACTTCCTTTTATGGAAACATCGTTGCGCTCACGGAGTCGCCGAAGAAGGAAGGATTGATCTATGTCGGCGCCGACGACGGGATCATTCAAGTGACGGAAGACGGCGGGACGCATTGGCGAAAGATTGAGAAATTCCCCGGCGTTCCCGAACGCGCTTATGTCAGCCGTCTGTTCGCGTCGCAGTTTGACGCCAACACGGTTTACGCCGCGTTCGACAATCACAAGAACGGCGATTTCGCCCCTTACCTTCTCAAAAGCACGGACGCCGGCAGGACCTGGACTTCGTTGCGCTCCGATCTGCCGGAGAACGGCACGGTCCTGGCGTTCACGGAAGATCCGGTGGATGCGAAGCTCCTTTTTGTGGGGACCGAGTTCGGCCTCTTCTTTTCGATTGACGGCGGTGAGAAGTGGACCCAGTTCAAAGGCGGCCTGCCCATCATCGCGGTTCGCGATCTGGTGATTCAGAAACGCGAAAACGATTTGGTGGCGGCCACGTTTGGCCGGGGATTCTACATCCTCGACGACCTCACGCCGCTCAGAATCTTGAAGCCGGAGACGCTCAAAGAAAAGTCCGCGGTCTTTCCGGTGAGAGACGCGTTGATGTACATTCCGACGCATCAGTACGGCGGCGCGGGAAAAGCATTTCAAGGGGAGTCTTTTTTCACCGCCGAGAATCCGCCTTACGGCGCCGTGTTCACGTACTATTTGAAAGACGCGATTAAGACGATGAAGCAGCAGCGGCAAGAGGCGGAGCGCGAAGCGGAAAAGAAAGGGACCACGCTCCCCTATCCTACGCCGGAGGAGTTGCGCGCGGAATCGTTGGAAGAACCGCCCAGCATGGTTCTCACGGTGACGACCCCTTCGGGAAATGTGATCCGAACCATTACCGGTCCCACCACCGCGGGATTTCATCGCGTCGCCTGGGATCTTCGATATCCCGCGCCCACGCCTCCGCGAGAGCGGCCCCGAGGCGAAGAGGAATTTCGCGGCGCTCCCTCCGGCCCGCTCGTCATGCCGGGAGAGTTTCAAGTGACCATCGGCGAGCGCGTGAAAAGCGTGTACACGCAGTTGGGCGGGCCTGTGCCGTTCAAAGTTGTGGCGCTGGGAACGGAGAGCATGCCTCCCGCGGATCGCGCGGCCTTGTTGGCGTTCCAGAGAAAGGTCGCCGACTTGCAGCGCGCCGTTACCGGGGCATTGAATACTGCCAATACTTTGCAGGCGCGGCTGGTCTCCATCAAAGCCGCTCTCAGAAATACGCCGGCGGACACGCGCCAAATGATGGATCAGGCGGAATCGATTCAAAATCGCTTGGAGCCGATCCTGCGCGCGCTTCGAGGCGATACCATTCTGGCGGCGCGGAATTACAATGTGCCGGATTCCATCATGGAGCAGGTGAATCGAATTGTTTCCGATCAGCGGTTTTCGATTTCGCGACCGACGCAAACTCAAATTGACGGGTACACCCTTGCCGGTGAAGAGTTCAGCCGGCAATTGGCGAAGTTGAAGAGCTTGATTGAAGTGGACGTCGCCAGTCTGGAGAAGGCGATGGAAGCCGCCGGCGCGCCGTGGACTCCGGGACGCATCCCCGAGTGGAAGGAGAAATAGCGGCCCCTGGAATGGAGCACCTTCCCCGTCACGTTGGGGCATTCAAGGGCACCAAAGCGGCCGAGCCAACCGAATTGGCAGCGACCTCGTCCCCACAGGGAACGCGTCTTTCAGCCCAGGGTTGCTCTCCGCCGCGGCGGAGAGCTACCCTGGGTACAAATTCGCGCCATCGTGGCGATTACCCCAACGGGGTTATGGCTAACGGCGCTATATCGTGTTACGATATCGCAACGAGCGGGCCGCCCCGGAGGTCGGAAGAGTGCGCGTCCGGCGTGGCCCCGCTGAAATCGGAACCAAACGAATTCTGTTCCACGAACATGAACGATTGTCCTTAATCGAACCATCGATCGAACCATCAAAGATTCTTTACTGGGCTCTAATCAAACTTGAATCGAGGTATTGATCCTATGAATCGACGAACGTGGGTCTGTTTCGTTGTTTTGCTTTGCGCAATTCTGCTGACCGTGCCGGCGATGGCACAGACGGCCCTGTATCAAAGCGGCGCGAATCAATGTCTCCTGTCGGAGAATTCGGCAGGCGGCGCCGCCACGAAGACGGCCGCCAACGCCATCAATTTTGGATACGATCTCAGCAACATGGATAAATCCGTAAAACCTTGCACCGACTTCTACCAATACGCCTGCGGCGGATGGTTGGCCAAGAATCCCATTCCCGCCGCCTATCCGGCTTGGGGATCGTTCTCGGAACTGGCGCAGAAGAACCAGGACGTGCTGCACGAAATCCTCGAACACGCCGCCAAGAACACCAAAGCCCCCAAAGACAGCGATGAACAAAAGATAGGCGCCTTCTACGGAAGTTGCATGGACGCTCCCAAGATCGAAGCGGAAGGCGACAAGCCGTTGCAGCCGGAATTCGATCGCATCGCGGCCATCAAAGACGTTCCCTCTCTGGAAAAAGAAATCGTTCACCTTCAGAGAATGGGCGTGGGCGCGCTCTTCTTTTTCCGAGCGAGCCAAGATCTCAAGAACGCGACGCGCGTCATCGGCAACGCTTCCCAAGGCGGGTTGGGATTGCCGGACCGTGATTATTATATGAAGAACGATCCGCGTTCCGAGCACATTCGATCCGAATATGAAAAGCACGTCGCCAATATGCTGGAGCTGCTCGGCGACAAGCCGGACCAAGCCGCCACGGAAGCCAAGTCCGTGTTGAAAATTGAAACGGAATTGGCGAAGGCCTCCATGACGCGCGTGGAGCGCCGCAATCCGAACGCGCAGTACCACATGATGACTTTGACCGAGCTTCACGAATTGACGCCCGACTTTTCCTGGCCGGAATATTTTCAAGGCATCGGACATCCCGGTTTGAAGGAAATCAACATCGGCCAGCCCGATTTCTTCAAGGCCATGAACGCGCAGTTGAAATCGGTTCCCATCGATGAGTGGAAGACATACCTGCGATGGCATCTCATCTCGGCGACGGCGCCCTTCTTGTCGGACAAATTCGTGACGGAGAACTTTCATTTCAACGGCGCCATCATGACGGGCACGAAGGAGATTCTGCCTCGATGGAAGCGCTGCGTTCAAACTGCCGACCGCGCCCTCGGCGAAATCGTTGGAAAGTTTTACGTCCAAAAGAATTTCCCGCCGGCCGCCAAGGCGCACGCCTTGATCATGGTTCACAATCTGGAAGCGGCGCTCCAGAGCGATTTGAGCACCCTCAGTTGGATGGATCCGGCGACTCGCCAGAAAGCCATCGCCAAGCTCGACGCGTACATGAACAAGATCGGATATCCGGACAAGTGGCGCGACTACTCCGCGCTGCACGTCAACCGCGGCGTTTACATCGACAACATCATGCGAGCGAATGTGTTCGCGCGAAACTACAATCTCGAAAAGATCGGCAAGCCCGTGGATCGCACCGAATGGGGCATGACACCGCCGACCGTGAACGCCTATTACAACCCCGCCATGAATGAAATCGTTTTCCCGGCGGGCATTCTGCAACCGCCCTTCTACAGTCCCAAGGCTGACGACGCGGTGAACTACGGCGGCATGGGGGCCGTCATCGGCCATGAAATGACTCACGGTTTCGACGATGAAGGCCGGAAGTTTGACGCTCACGGAAATCTGACCGATTGGTGGACGCCCGCGGACGCGGAAAAATTCAAGGCCAAAGCCGAATGCGTGGAGAAGCAATTCGATTCCTACGCTCCCCTCCCCGGTGAACACGTCAACGGCAAGTTGGTGCTCGGCGAGAGCATTGCCGATTTGGGCGGATTGACGATTTCCTTGGCGGCGTATGAGAAATCCATCGCCGGAAAACCGCGACACACCATCGACGGATTCACACCGGAGCAGCGATTCTTCCTCGGATGGGCGCAGGTGTGGTGCGAAAACACGCGGCCGGAATTTGCGCGTTTGATGTTGAAGACCAATCCGCATCCGCCTAATCAATTTCGGGCTATCGGACCGCCTTCCAATATGCCGGCGTTCGCCAAAGCTTTCGACTGCAAGGCCGGCGACGCCATGGTTCGTCCACCGGAGAATCAGTGTAAGATTTGGTAGGTTGGCTCTTTCGACCGGCGGGTTCGTCCCGCCGGTCGAATTCTTCCGCGCCTTTGAGCGGTTCGCCTTTCTCGCCTCTTTTCTTCTTCATTCATGACTGAATCAGAAATTCTCTCGTCGATGATTTCAAATCGTCTGCGGAGTGGCCGAATGCGGTAGTTCGCCGGGGCGGATGGGGAACTCCGGCTTCATCGGAGTGGTTCATCCAACGATGAAACAATATATCCGGCGATGATCCGCTGCTCTATGCCGTCCGCAAAGACGGACGGGGCATTCCATCCGGCCTCCTTTCCCCATAGATATTTCACGAAGCCGGTGATAATCTATCGCCGCTCTTGCCTGAAACCACTCCATTCGATCCGGTGAAATGAATGACGGATTCACGTTCTTGGTTTGATGAGCTGCGATGCCCTCAGTGCCTTGGCACTCTCGTTGAAGGGCCGGTGAAAAATGGCGTTGCGGCGGAATCTTTCTTGTCTTGTTCGAAGTGTCAGGAAGACTATCCGGTCGTCGATGAAATTCCGCGGCTGCTGCCGAAGGCGATGCGGCAGGCTCTGCTTCAAAACAATTCAAGCGCATCCGGAGATCGAGTCGTCGCCACAGCGCGGAGCTTCGGCTACGAATGGAGCCGCTTCTCTGAAATGCGGCCGGAGTGGGAGAGAAATTTTCTCGATTACCTCGCTCC
>CAZIDA010000185.1:0-6888 GCA_964537865.1 uncultured Acidobacteriota bacterium | reverse complement strand
AGTATGCGGCGACGGCAAGCAGCAAAGGGCCGGCGCCGGCGATGACAATCTTTTGGCTTCGCAGGGTGAGGCCGGATTTCACTAGAGCCTGCAATCCACCGGCGCCCATGACGTTCGGCAAAGTCCATCCCGGAAAAGGAAGAAAACGTTCGCGCGCTCCTGTCGCGAGAATCAGTTTTTGGAAGCGCAGCTCATAAACGCTGTCATCGCCTTCGGCGAGCAGCAGGCCAGGAGACGGTTGATTGAAAACCCGCGCGCCGCCGAGAAACCCAATTTTCGATTCCTCCGCTTTTCTGAACCATTCGCGTGCGGTCTTGTCGCCGGGATTCTGCGATTCGCCGCGCCAGATCTGTCCGCCCCAGCGGGGATTGTCGTCTGCGATCGTAACGCTCGCGCCGGATTGCGCCGCGGACACGGCAGCCGCCAAACCGGCGGGTCCGGCGCCAATGATGAGAACGTCGCTTTCGATGAACCGGCTATTCATGCGTTCGAACATCCATTCCTTCACGACACAGAGTTTGACAACTTCGACAATGCGGCTGCCCGTCGACGGTGACGCGACATTCGAAACACACGCCCATACCGCACAGCGGACCTCGCGGTTCACCGGTGACCGACGTTCGAAATGAGGTCACGACATGGGTGGCGATGGCCGCGGCGACCGTCGTTCCTTCCGAAACGGTGACTGAGACGCCGTTGATGGAGAATGTGACCGCGTCAGGCATGCGCTTCCTCATTTCGCCGCGGCGAAGGTAGATACGGCCCGATGGGAATGGCCGAATCTCGCTTCACCAATTGATCCACCAACAGTCGGGCCGTGGCGAGGCAGGTAGTGATTCCCAAGCCTTCATGCCCGGTCGCAAAGAAGATTCGAGCGCTCGCAGGGCTGGGACCGATCCAAGGAAGTCTATCCGGTGTGGCCGGACGAAATCCGGTCCAGACGCGAATCGCGGAAAGCGTTCGCAGCTCCGGCAGATACTCGCAAGCGCGCTCCACCATGCGACGAAGCATGCGTGTGTCAACGGCGGAATCTTCCACGTCGTATTGCCGCGAAGAACCGATGAGCATTTGTCCGGTGCGACGCGGCTGAATGTTGAACGCGACCGAATCGGTCGTCAGCGAATGCGCGCTCTTCAAATAGCCCAGCTCCACCAACTGATGGCGCACAAAGCCCGGATATCGGTCGGTAATCACCAAATGGCCTTTGCGTTTTTTCACCGGAACTTCGTGAGCGAGCTCAGGCGACGCCACGCCGCCGGCATTCACCGTGAGTCCGGCGGAAATAAAAGTTCCGTCGCGCAAACGAACTCCCTGTTCCGAAATCTCCACCGCCGGTTGGCCGACGTGAAAAGTGGCGCCTTCCGCCATCGCCCGGCTCAAAAAAAATTTTGCGGCGCACGGCGCATAAACCACGCTGTCGTCGGGAACGAGCAACGCGCCGGCGAGTCCGGGGCGCAGATGCGGTTCCGCCGCGGCCAACGATGCCGCGTCGAGAGTCTCCACGGGAACGCGCCGCGCTTCGTAGAAGAGCCGCTTGCGGTGAACCTCCGCCATCTCCGCTTCGTCAGCGGCCACCCACAAGGCGCCGCAATTTTCGTATTCCACGTCGCGCGGCAGATCGGGCGCGAGTTGATTCCATAACTCCTGGGAGTAACGCGTCAGGGCAAACTGCGCGTCAGAATCGTCCATGACGACGATGTGTCCCATGCCGGCGGCGGTCGCTCCGCTGCCGACGTGGTCGCGTTCAATCACCGCGACGCCCAGACCGGCGCTCGCGCATTCCATGGCGCACGCCGCGCCCACGATGCCGGCGCCGACAATCGCAACATCCACGGACGCAGCTTTCATTTTTGAATTCCGAAGCAGAAAGGATCCTGCTCATCGAGGAGAAACGTCGACTCGGCGGTGATGAACGCCGCGCCTTTGACGCGAGGAATCACGCGCTCCCCGGCAATTTGCACGCTGCCTTCAAACACGCTTCCCACGATGCTCTCCTGCCGCCAAGGCTCCCCTTCGCGCAGTTTGCCGTCGGCAAACAGACAAGCCATCTTGGCGCTGGCGCCCGTTCCGCATGGAGAGCGGTCGTACGCTTTCCCCGGACAAAGCACGAAGTTCTTGCTGTTCACCCCGGGGATTCCAGAGGGCGCGAAGAGTTCGATGTGATCGATCTCCTGACCTTGAGCGCCGGTGACGCCTTGTTGCCGCAGAGACTGTCGCACTTTCCATGTGAAATCCGTCAGCGTTTCAAGATTTTCAAACTCCACGCGCTGATCGTGCTGCTCGATCAGAAAAAACCAGTTGCCGCCCCATGCCACGTCGCCCACCACGCGGCCGTGTCCGGGGACTTCGACCGAGACTTTCGCGGCGTGACGATAGCTGGGAACGTTCACCACCGTCACTTCCTGGTTTTCGTGAAGCGTCGCTTCCACCGTGCCCGCCGGGGTTTCAATGCGATGCGTGCCCGGCTTGATCCGGTTCAGATGCGCCAGCGTCACCATCAAGCCCATGGTTCCGTGTCCGCACATGCCGAGGTAGCCGACGTTGTTGAAGAAGATGACTCCGGCGGCGCACGCGGCATCCACCGGTTCGCACAGCAACGCGCCCACCATGGCGTCGGAACCTCGCGGCTCGTTCACAATGGCGGAACGAAACCGATCGTGCTCCCGGCGAAAGTGCTCTCGGCGTTCGGCCAGAGATCCGGCGCCCAACTCCGGACCGCCGCTGATGACCACGCGCGTCGGCTCGCCGCCGGTATGCGAGTCGATGACATGCACTCGTTGTGGATGACGCGATGACATCTGATCGAACCCTCTAATGGAAAGAGGAAACGTTTCGACGAGTATTTGAAAACTTGATCAAACCAGGGAGTGATTATGGCACAGGATGACGCGGAGGCAAAGCGGGGAGGCGCGGCAGTACTCACCGCAGCAGAAATCCGTTTCGCAAGGCGTCCGTGGGATCGATGAAGAATTCGTGGCGGCCGGTGATGTGCGCGGCGCCTTCGACTTCTGGGATGACGCCATTGAAGGAACCCGCCTTCGTGACGCCGACGACGCGGCCCGTGAAGTGGCTCCCGATGATGCTCTCGATGATCATCGGTTCGTGGAGTCCGATCTCTCCGCGCGCGTGGTGGA
The DNA here is from genome assembly GCA_964537865.1 of uncultured Acidobacteriota bacterium. Taxonomy (GTDB): domain Bacteria; phylum Acidobacteriota; class Terriglobia; order JAIQFV01; family JAIQFV01; genus CAZIDA01. Next base: position 3,754 of record CAZIDA010000185.1, on the reverse strand, counting down.
TGGCCAAACGCCCGGAGACGCCGGTTCCCGTGGGAGAACGATCCACCTCGCCTTCCGCGAAGACGCACACATTGCGGCTGCGCGACGCGGGGTCGGCGGGCGGCCCAATGAAAATGGTTCCGTACAAAAAACCCAGGTCCGGTTCCGTCGGATGCGGAATCGAACGATGACTCATCACGGCGCGCTTGATCGCCATGCCCTTTTCAATCAAGAGACGAAAATCTTGCGGCAGGCAGGTGAGGCCGAGTTCCGCCGCTTGCACGTAGGCGTAGAAGGCGCCACCAAAAGCCAAATCGTATCGGACCTTGCCGATGCCCGGTACTTCAACCGTCTCATCGAGCGCCGCGACAAATGACGGAACGTTGTGGAAGTAGACACTCTTCACATGACCATTCCGCATTCGCGCGTGCGCCGTGACCAAACCGGCGGGTGTGTCGATGCGAACCGTGGTCTCCGGGCTCGAAGCTGGAATCATCCCGGTCTCCACGAGCACGGTCGTGAGACCGATGATGCCGTGACCGCACATGGTGCTGTAACCTTCGTTGTGCATGAACAGGACGCCTAAATCCGCGCCGGAAGTCGCCGGCGACGTGATCAGACATCCGTACATGTCGGCGTGACCGCGCGGCTCCCACATCAACGCTGTCCGGAGAGAATCCAAATGCTCGCGCAGAAAACGCCGCCGTTCCAAAATCGTTTTGCCCGGGGGTTCGGGAAATCCGGCGAGGATGACGCGAAGCGGTTCTCCTTCAGCGTGCGCGTCGATGGTCACAATCTTCTGCCAGTGCGCGGGCGGAGTCCACGCGATTCCTTGGGCGAGCGGAGAGAATGTCATGGGAAGTCCTTTCAACGGGCGTGCAAACACTCCCGATTATTCTCGCTTGAAAATTCGGAGCAGACAAGGGCGCCGGCAAAAGGGAATTTGTTTCTCTTGCCTGGGCGGTCGTTCACCGCAGACGCTCCACCCCTGCCCTTCCCCGAAGGGGAAACGTCCTATAGCCCAGGGTTGTCCGCCCGTTCTCGCTTGCGTCCGCCGGATTCTTGGAGGATTGGGTGGACTACCCTGGGTAACGGATGATCACATCATCCCTGCCACAACCCCGCAGGGATTGTGAAATCCATTTCGAAACTCATTGTAAACACCTACCCAACGTAGCTCTCCGCCGCGGCGGGTGTCTGCCCCACCACGATTGTTTTCGAGGCAGTTCTTTCACCACCTTGTCATGCGTGTTTGTGAGGAAGGTGATGATGGAGGAATTGCGATCTTACTTGCAGGCCGGCCAAGGCGCGCGGCATTCGCGACGTGTAATCCGACAACGCCCCTTTCGCGCGGCTCAACATTTGAGTGATCTCTTCCCAGAGGACGATGATGCCGCAAAAGAGAATGAAGAACAACAGCATGAGACCGAGGAATATAAGATCGGTTCCCAAATCGTAGAAGAAATACATACAGCTACCCCGAACTTTCCGGCAATCGACTTCGCGTTTGGCGGGTCGCTCCGCTGGTGGCGGCCCAGGAATCTTCGAACTTACAATCGTTAAAGATTCCATAAATTCAAATTTCGTTGCTTCCCAAAATGTTTTGATGAGAGGGAGCGAGAAAATTTCTTTGTGGTCGAATCCTGTGCGGCCGTGCTAGCGGCTAAAACGGCAAGCGCGCGGAAAGAATCAAATTGTGGTTGGAGGTGTTGAAGTGCGTGGTGGCGATTTGAATCCCGGCGCCGAGGGTCAGCCCCAGCCGCTTCCACAACGGAATCTTTCCGATCACAAGACCGGGCGTGAGATAGACCTGGCTGCGTCCGGCATTCTTGCCGTCTTGGAAAAAAGTCGAATTCACTTCCACCTCCGGCCAAAGTCTTCGAAAAATCCGGCACTGAAACGCGTTGTTCCAAGCGTAGGTTCTTCCCAGTGTTTGGACTTCCGCGGTGGGGAGCGACACGCCGAATGTTCCTTGGAGATCGAATCGCCCGAATCCTTTGCCGTACGCCAGCGTGGGCGTGAGGACGGGATGCTTGGCGCCATTGGGAGTCGAGGCCGTCGGAAGGCTCATTCCCAAGAAGGCCGTGAGAATGTAATTGTGATGTTCCTCGTTCGAAGCCGCCAGACGATACTTCACCAGGAAAGAAAGATCGGTGAATCCGTCCTCGACGCCCGGGGTGTTGTGTTCGGCATAAGATGGCGGGCTGATGATGATTTCGACTCGCTCGAATGGAATCAATTCGAGACCTTTGCCGCCGCCGTAATTCTCGGTGATGGTTCCATCCGCCTTCGGTTGCCAAAAGATGTCGTATCGAAACTCTTCCTCCAGCCGGGGTGTGGTTGTGGCGAGCGGAGTGATCCAGTGCGGCTGCTCCGCTTGAGTCTTGGAGACCTGAGCGAACCAAGCTTCGGCCCTGCTCCCGCCGTCACCGGTGTTTCCGGATTGGGCATAGCCGCACACCGTTGCTGCAACCATAAGTACACCGACCATCACGAGCCGTCTTTGGAATCTCACCGTTTCTCCTTTCCTTGAATCGCGTCGAGGTGTTTCAAAGAGGAGCATTTTTCAGATCGGTGAATTTATATGATTCAATTCATTCAGTCAATATGATTTAGTGTTTTATCTGATAATTACAATTCGGTCGGGTCGCGGTCGTGAGGCGTTTTCTGGGGCCAGGCGAATGATTCAGCGCGGGGAGACCCGCCGGGGCGGGCAGAGGAACGCAGAGCGGCCCGGGGCCGCAACCAAATGGTGCTCATGGTTACGTCGTTGCGACCTGAAAATCTTGTCAAAAAAGCAAGATTTTCGAAACTTGCTAAGCAGAGGAGCCGCAGGACGCAGCAAACATGCGGCACGGGTAGCGCCGGCGTGTTTTCTCGCCGGCGGCCTTCCACAAAACATCACAAAAACCCCGGCGTAAAAAACCGCCGGGGCTACCAAACCCAATTCCCGATGAGAAAGCAAGATTCTCGAAGCTTACGAAGCCGAAGGGCCCAGGTGAGAGACGTGCTTATTTTCGTGCCACGGTTCCGGCGGGTGCGGCGCGCAGATATTGCGTGGGCCAAGGGACCGTCTGACTCAAGGCTTGTGCGGCGTGAAGCGGCCAATAGGGATCGTGCAGCATTTCTCGCGCCAACAGAACCAAGTCGGCTTGACCGTTTCGAATGATTTGATCGGCTTGAGCCGGTGAGGTGATCATTCCCACGGCGCCGGTGTGAATCTGAGCGTCGCGCCGGATGCGCTCCGCGAAGGGTGTTTGATAACCCGGACCAAACGGAATGGAGGCGTGCGGAGCGGAACCTCCGGAAGAGCAATCGATCAGATCGACGCCCAGCGGTTTGAGCGCGCACGCCAGTTCCACCGATTGATCCACATCCCATCCGCCCTCCACCCAATCCGTTGCGGAAATGCGCGCGAACAACGGAAATTGCTCCGGCCATTCTTTGCGAACCGCCGTCACAACTTCGCGCAGAAGCCGCGTGCGATTTCCGAAGGGGCCGCCGTAAGAATCCGTACGGCGATTGCTCAGCGGCGAAAGAAATTGATGCAGCAGATACCCGTGAGCGGCGTGAATCTCGAGGACGCGAAATCCGGCGCGACGAGCGCGAGCGGCGGCCGCGGCAAACGCTTCCACGACGGCGCGAATCCCCTCGAGAGAAAGTTCCCTCGGAACGGGATATTTCTCGTCAAACCGAATCGCGCTCGGGGCGATCGTGGGCCAGCCTCCCTGTGATTCCGGAATCATTCCGTGTCCGCTCCAAGGTCGATAGGTGC
>CAZIDA010000184.1:0-6922 GCA_964537865.1 uncultured Acidobacteriota bacterium | reverse complement strand
ATTTTCGATTCATGTTGTTCTTGCTCATCTTCTCAGGATTCTGGGTGGTCTTCTGGCAGGAATTCATCGCGCTGCCGCTGTTCATTCGTCAATACGTCAGCCCCACCGGCAACGTTGATCTGTGGCTCTCGGCCGATGCCGGCGCGGTGATGGCGCTTCAAATTGTGGTGACTTACGCGACGCGAAAGATTCGTTCCTTCCAAGCGATCACCTTGGGGGTGGTCATCTCGTCGCTATCCTGGTTGCTTCTGGCGATTCATCCGACGTCGGCGACGATGGCCAACGGGGCGCAACGAGTTCTTGGTTGGATCGACATCCACACCGCCGTCGACGCCGCGGCGCCCATGGTGATTCTTAGCCTGATCGTGCTGGCCCTGGGGGAGATGACCTTGTCACCCCGCTATTACGAATACGTTTCGCGGCTGGCGCCCAAGGGACAACAGGGAACCTACATGGGCTACGCTTTCTTGCCCATTGGCATCGGCTTTCTGATTGGCGGCGTCGCGGGGGGCCGACTGGTATCTCACTTCGGCGAAGTGACGCATCATCCGCAGCAATTGTGGTGGGTCATTTCCGCGATTGGAATCGGAACGGCAGTGCTGATGCTGATCTATGACAAGTTGTTCTTGCCGAAAAATGAAGCGCCTGCATAACCATCGCTGAAGCCGCAATCATCCGCGAGTCAGGTTTTGGTAGCGCCGGCCGTTCTATGGGCCGGCGGTTTTTTTTCGAATGGTCGCAAGGGCCGCCGGCGTCAAGAACCGCCGGCGCTACCCAAGCCTTAATAGCAACGCGTCCTCAGCATTCACGCGGCCATCGAGCGCGAAGACGAGAAGGGAATGTAGTGGAAGGTATACGAGGTGGCCTGATCGTTCTCCATCGATTTGAGAACGAACTCGCGGAAAACAATCTCCTCCATCAAATCGTCGTCCCAGCCGTTCATTTCAAAGTACAGCCAGACGTCGCACTGAGCCCAACAGTCGCCGCTGCGCTGCACTGCCACCATCTTGACTTCGGGAAGGGAGGCGTAAAGATCGCGCACCTCATCGCGCAGAACGTGGGCAAACTCCGAGGGTTCGCGCCGCAGCAGTTGCGGCGACCAATCGTTCGGAAAGATGGATGAAGTTTCGAAGGCCATAGCGAAACAGGTGTCAGGGGCCGGGTGTCAGATGCCGGGTGTCGGGGAAAAGGTGCGAGGTGCGTGGTGTGAGGTGTGAGCAGAAGCACGCCGATCACGGTAATAATCTTCTAGTTCAAGTCTTCCAGCCCCAATCCCCAATCAAAGGGCTTGCATTCTCACTTCCACGGCGCCCGACATCCATCAAAAGGCTGACAAGCTTCCATTCTTTCACCTGATACCCAACACCTGGCCCCTGAAACCTTTCCTCACACCTCGCACCTCAAACCTACTCCCCCACATCCAACAGCACCAACTCGCGCTGGATCGGTCGTCCGGTGACTTCCACCTCAAAATTTTCGCCCATGTACACATCGATCTCGCTGCGGACTCCGAATTCGTTGGGCAGATAGATTCCCGGCTCGATGGAAAAGCAAGTCCGCGGAATCAACTTTCGATCGTCCTGCGTTTCGAAGTTGTCGATGTGCGCGCCGTTGCCGTGGACCTCCAATCCAATGTTATGGCCGGTGCGATGGATGAAAAATTTTCCATAGCCGCGCTTTTCGATGAAGCCGCGCGACACATCATCGACCTCCCACCCAAACGGCGTTTCCTTCTTGGCGGCGCGCTGCTTCAAGTATTCCACGGCCGCATCGCGCGCGCCGATCACCGTGTTGAAAATCTCAAAATGACGGTCGCTGGGCTTCCTCCCGCAGAATCCCGTCCAGGTGTAATCCGCGTACACGGCGTCGTGCTTCTTCAGCTTGGCCCAATAATCAATCAACACAAAATCGCCTTTGTGAATTTCCCGGTGCTTCTCTTTGGAAGGGCCGTAGTGCGGATTGCCGCTGTTCTCATTCACCGCGACGATCGGAGCATCGTAGGAAGTGAGACCTTCCTCTTCGAAGCGCTCCCACATCCATTGTTGAATCTCATATTCCGTAGTCGGCTGACTCCGCCGAAGACGGGCGCCAATCTCGGCATACGCGCCGTCTTTGATGGCCATCAACTTTCGCTCCGCCTCGTGGTGCATGGCCAACTGCGCCGCCGTCCATCGAGACTCGAAGTACTGCACCAGGTCTTTCGAGCTGACGACGTTCTTCCCGAGCTCTCGGATCAACTCGACAGTGCCGGCATCGACGCGCGAGAGATACGGAATGGCGCAACTGGGAGAGTATTCCATGGCGATCGTGGCGCGCCCTTTCATCATCTCCGTCAAATGCTCGGTCATGTCGCGCCAACTGAGATAAAGAATTTTCTTCCCCGGGAGAAAATCAAGATTGGTAGGCTCGATGACGCTGTGCAACCGGACGGCCTCGCCCGATTGCGGCACCCAAAACCACCAACGCCGCGTCAACATGGTTCCTTCTTGCCAGCCCACCACCTTCCGCGCGATCGGGTTCCCGCCCTGAAAGTCGTACATCAACCATCCGTCGATCTTCAAATCTTTCAACGTCGCTTGAATCCCGGCGATGTCAATGCTCATGTCGTCTCCTGAATGAGGTTCACCATGATTGATGTTTGAATGCCACCCAGGAGTATATCAGAATTGGGTGGGATGGGAATCGGTGGAAAAAGTTCTTTTGAAGAGTTCAATGAAGATGAGACGGCAATCCGCCCAGGCGCCCCGGCGCAAGAGATTTCCGCCCCGGCGATGCCTTCCCAGGGGAAAAATCCCGGACGAGATCACGGAGTCAGCGATTCAAAAACAAAATGTCCTCAATGCTTCATGGCGGCACAGGGAGTTTCACTGCGCCCCGCCTGGGCAAGAAGGCGATTGCTCTTATTCTTCAAGACCGCGTCGCTCAAGGCTACATTTTGAAAAACTTCCAGCACCTTCTGACGAGCTTCGGAGCAGACCTCGCGAATGGAACACCAAGCTTGGCGATCGCAATCTAATCCCTGAGTCAAGCATTGACTCAGAAGAATGGGGCCTTCGATTGCCTCAATGATTTCGAGGAGCGAAATACCGGAGGAATCCTTTTCCAGGGAGTATCCTCCCGCCGCTCCGCGATGGGATTTTATGAATCCGGCATGCGTTAATTGTTGAAGGATTTTCGAAAGAAAATGGGACGGGACATTCTCCGAATAAGCCAGCGCCGGGAGATGAACAATGTGACCGCGAGGAAGCTCTGCGAGCCGAGTCATTACGCGGAGGGCGTAATCACTCGCCCGAGTGAGTTGGAACATAAATTCCCCTCCACAGCCCTCCCCTGGGCAACTCTGCCATTCTGTTACACCCAACCTGTATCAGTGTCAATTGGAAAATGAGGGTCGGGATTGCCCGTTTAGCGATCTATTGAGGTTGGCTCATTGAAGATCGTTCGCGGGATGATTCGAGGTCAAATGGAAATCGAACTGACCTGTTCGGATCGAGCGCGCCGTTCCTTGAGGTAGACTCGCAGCCCATCTCTCCAAGGCTCCATGTCGTCCAGGCCAAACCGCTTCAACTTGGAATGCGCCAGCACGGAGTAAGACGGACGCTTGGCGGCGGCGCCAAATTTTTCAGAGGTGGTGGCGGTCAGATTCACGCTCACTCCCGCTTCCTCAAAAACAGCGCACGCGAATTCGTACCACGAGCACTCCCCTTGCGCCGTCACGTGAACAATTCCGTAGAGCGCATCCAAAGGAGCGCCGGCATTCGCGGAGGCCCGCTGTGCCCGCTCAAACAAAACCAAGTCGTGAACCTTTCGCGCCACCTCGCGGGCGCGGGTTGGCGTGAGCACCTGGTCGTTGACCACGCGAATGGGTTTCTGCTCGCGCTGCAAGCGCAGCATCAAATCCACAAAGTTATATCCCTTGCCGCTTCGCCCGGCGTCACCGAAAAGCCCGCAGGTGCGAATGACAAAATTTCGGGGACAGTTATGGCGGACGAAGTATTCACCGGCCAATTTAGACGTGGCGTAGACGCTCTGCGGATTCGGCGCGTCTTCTTCGAGATAAGGAGTTCGCTTGGCGCCGTCGAACACATAGTCGGTGGACGTATGAACGAACAAGGCGTCATGTTTGCGGCATTGCTGCGCCAGATTTCGAACCGCGAAGGCATTGATGGCGAATGCCTGTTCTTGCGTGGTCTCGCACAAATCCACCTGATGATACGCGCTTGTGTTGATGACCACATCAGGCCGGGCGCGGTCGAGCAACCGCTCCACGGCCTCACTGTGACCCACGTCCAGATCTTTGTGAGCTAAAGCGACGACGGTCTCGTCGTCAAAAAACCGCGCCAATTCATTTCCCAACTGCCCATTCGCTCCAATGATGATGATCTTCATGAGATTTCAAAGGATGCGGTTCGCTTCTTCCACAAATTTCGCCAATAAACATCGACGGCGGAAACGCCGCCGGCTCGCGCACGCCCATTCGTCGAACATTTTCTACCACATCTTCGCATCCCCTCAAAAGAGATTTTGCGGCAATCGCACATAGGTTGCGTATGATGATTCCTGTTTTTGGAGTGCGCCGCCCGCGGCGGCGCTTTGGATTGTCGAGAAAGATGAATATCGTCGCAGCTTTGTCAGTCCGGAGGAAAAGCGGTGGCGTTGCCACCGCACTCAAAATATGGGAGCGAAGCCGAGGAACGGAAACCGGAGGGTGTGAGGAATTAGTGAATCGCCTCAACGTTGAGGGCGTCGATCTCGACGGCCACCGCTTGCTGCAGCAGTTCGATCGAAAGCACCAGCGTGGTCACATTCTTCTTTCGAAGCAAAATTCCCTCGCAACCTTGCAGCGCCCCGGTTTTGATCCGGACCCGCTGACCGACCTTCAAGAAAGGATGAGGATTCGATTTCAAATTCGAACTCATCAGGATACGGATGTTCTCGATCTGCTGATCCGGAATTGAAATCGGCTGATTGTGGACGCCGACAATTTGCGCCACGCCTCGCGTCTTCAAAATGGTGAGACGGTTCTCCATCGAGGTGTGCACAAAGAAGTATCCGGGGAAAAGGGGCTTCTCGATGATCTTGCGGCGATCCTTCCACTGGCTGAGAACCTTGTAGAGCGGAAGAAACGATTCGAGTCCCTTCTGGGTCAGCTCCTCGTGAGCCACTTTCTCGTGGCGGCTCGCCGTCCAAATCGCGTACCAGGCAATCTCGCTACTCGAACTCATGAGTTTTCAGAAATCGCGTCCATCACGCGTCGATCCAAGAGACAAACGCGCCGAGGCAATCAAGGGTGGTAGAACTCCACGATCTTGGCGACCACGTATTCCTGCATTTCCTGCGTCAATTCCGGGTACATCGGAAGCGCCAACGCTTCACGCGCCGCCGCTTCGCTCGACGGCAAATTCCCCGGTGAATATCCCAAGCCTTTGAAGCAGGGCTGCAGATGCAGCGGGATGGGATAGTACACCGCCGTGGAAACGCCGCGTTCCAGGAGAAATTGCTGCAGCTCATCGCGCCGCTCGACTCGGACGACGTACTGATGGAAGATGGGCCGCGTGGTCGGCGCCTGCGCCGGAGTTTGCACTCGGGCGGCTAGGCCGGATTGCTGGAACAATCGATTGTATTCGGCGGCACGTTCTCGCCGCGTTTCGCTCCATCCATCGAGATATTTCAATTTCACGCTCAGCGCCGCGGCCTGCAGCGCGTCCAAGCGGCTGTTGTAGCCGACGATGTCGTGCACGTACTTCGTGCGCCCACCGTGTATCCGAAGCAAAGCGACTTGTTCTCGCAAGCGATCGTTGCTCGTGACAACCATGCCTCCGTCACCCAAGCCTCCAAGATTCTTCGATGGGAAGAAGCTGATGCATCCCAGATCGCCCATGGCGCCAGCTTTCTTCCATTCGCCGCCCATCAAATACTCCGCGCCGATCGCCTGTGCCGCGTCTTCGATGACGGCGAGCTTGTGTCGCCGGGCAATTTCCAAAATCGGTTTCATCTCCGCCGGTTGCCCGTACAAATGGACTGGAATGATGATCTTCGTCCGATCGGTGATGCGCGCTTCAATCTTTGCTGGATCGATGTTGAACGTCTCCGGATCGATGTCGACAAACACTGGGACGCCTCCGGCATTGTGAATAGCGCCGGCCGTGGCAAAGAAAGTGAAGGGCGACGTGATGACTTCGTCGCCACGCTCCATGCCGACCGCTCGGATGGCCAGCAACAACGCATCGGTTCCCGAGGCCACGCCCACGGCGTGAGTCGTCCGGCAATACGACGCGATTTCCTGCTCCAGCTTTTCCACCTTCGATCCCAGAATGAAGCTCTGCGATTCCAGAATTTCGTCCACGGCCGCTCGAATTTCATTCCGAATCGTCGCGTACTGCGCCTTCAAATCCACCGAGGGAATTTTCATGACGGGCGAAGTCGTCTTCATCTGGCGCCGTCCTCATGAGCGGAATTCAAATCATTTCCTCCCAACGAAAAATTTCGCGGCCATTGTCGCATCTTTTGACGGTGATGGAAAGGCGGGAACCGGCGCTACCGGTTTTCGACTTCAAAAATCAAATAAGCCCATCGAGATTTTGGAATCGTTCGCGCCGCAATCCAGTTCAGCCCGTTGAACGCCGCCTGCGCCGCGCGCCATCGTCCCAAACGTGGGACCCCGTAGCGATAATGGAGCAGCGCGCGAAACAGCGGAAGTGGCTGTCGAAAATAGATGTTCGATGGACAGCCCAATTCCCGGCTGACTAGCGCCTCCAGGGACGCCGGGCTATTTTGCTTGATCGCTTGCTCCGCTTTCACCAATCTCGGTTGCAGCGCCATGATGGGGTTTCGGCCGTTCGGCTCGATGACAATCATGCGGCCGCCGCGCCGGCAGACGCGCTTGATTTCTTTCAGCGCCGGCGCACGATCCGGTAAATGG
>CAZIDA010000183.1:0-6940 GCA_964537865.1 uncultured Acidobacteriota bacterium | reverse complement strand
TCACGCCGGGGGCTTTTGCCAACATTCGAGGAACCTCCCCGGCCCCCGCCGCGGGCGGCGCTTGGGTAGCCCCGGCCGTTTTGTAGGCCGGGGGCGTTTGTTTGACTGCAACGAAAAACCCGCCGGCCCCCCAAATGGCCGGCGAAACCCAAGCAAGCAATTCAACCGTGGTGATCGAGCCATGCGTGAAATCAGAGCTCACTTCTCGATCACAGCTTGGCGGCAATCGCCTCCGCCACTTCCAGCGTCTTGCTTTGGCCTCCCATGTCATAAGTGCGGACCTTTGCTTCTTTGATGACCTCCGCGGTGGCGCGCTCCAGCTTTCGAGCTTTCTCCGTTTCGCCCAACCATTCCAACATCATTTTCGCGGCGAGAATGGTGGCGATGGGATTGACTTTGTATTGTCCGGCATACTTCGGCGCGGAGCCGTGAGTCGGCTCGAAAACCGCCAAGCGTTCGCCGATGTTGCCGGAGCAACCGAATCCCAGGCCACCCACCATCTGCGCGCACAAATCGGAAACGATGTCGCCGTAAAGATTCGGCGCCACCAACACGTCGTAGTTGAAAGGATTCTTCAGCAGCCACATGGTCATGGCGTCGATGTTGGCGTCGTCCATTTGAATCTCCGGATAATTCCGGGCGATTTCTCTGGCGGTCTCCAAGAACAAACCGTCGGTGGCGCGGACGACGTTGGCCTTGTGAACGACCGTCACCTTCCTGCGATGAAATTTCCGCGCAAACTCGAACGCCGCCTTCACGATCCGCTCCGAGCCGCGGCGCGTATTAATCTTGCAGGAGACGGCGTACTGGTCTCCGGGAAGATCCTTGAATGCGGCAAAAGGTTTTGAGAGATGAGAAAGCGTGTCCCGCAGTTCATTGGGAACGGTGTTGAATTCGACGCCGGAGTAGAGATCTTCCGTGTTCTCTCGGAACATCACCAGATCGATGCCTTCTTTGAAGTTCAGGGGATTTCCGGGAAAGGCTTTGCACGGGCGGAGACAGATGTAAAGGTCAAACATCTGCCGCATGCGAACGATGGGGGAACGGTAAATCAGTCCTCGCCCCTTAAGCGCCGGCGGGAGTTCGGCTTCAGCGGCCTTCACCGGCTTGGAGGTGATGGCGCCGAACATGGCGGCGTCGACATTTTTGAGAAGATCAATGGTCCGCGGAGGGAACGCGTCGCCCTCCTGACGCCAGAATTCCCAGCCGATGTCACCGTGAATGTATTCCGCGTCCAAGCATAATTTCTCGAGAACAATTTTTGCAGCCTCCAAAACCTCCACCCCGATGCCGTCACCGGGTAACCACGCAATCCTGTATCTCGGCATGAAGAGAGCCTCCTTCAAAGTCACCGGCCTATTGTAATTCGAATCGGAGCGCGCGTTCACGAAGAATTCCAAGCCGCTTCAACTCCCCGGCGGAGGTTACGCGAACTGGAAAATTGAAGACGCTGGAAACGCCAACACAAATCTTCAAATTGAAGTTGAAAAATTGTCGAGGGTGACGCAGAATAAGCCCGATTTAGTGGTTTGATGGAGAGTTACTGGGAACTCTCCACAAAGAGAGGCTGATCCGCTTTTAGTTCCTGTCTTTTGCTGATAAGGAAAATCTCGTGGATGAGAGTGTGGGAGTGTGGAGGCGCTTCCAATGAAGATCTCTCGTCTGACGCGCATCCAGAGGCGAGTTTCCTTCTTTATTGATCGGATTCGTTCAATTCCGATTTCTCATGTGTCCAACGAAAGTTCATTTATCTTGGGAGGTAGCGGTATGGGAAAAAGTGTGCGGGTTTTCTTGTTCCTTTTAGTCTGCCTTAGTTTCCTTGCTGGAACTTCATTTCTTTATGGTCAGGATGTGACCGGAAGTATTGTGGGTGTGGTGACCGATCCCAGCGGCGCGGTGGTGCCCGGGGCGAAAGTCACGGTGACCAACACGGACAAGAACGCCGTCATCCGCGAATTGGCGACCAATTCCGATGGAATGTACGTGGCGTCGCTGTTGCCCATCGGCCATTACTCGGTGGCTGTGGAGGCCGCTGGATTTTCAAAGCACCTTGAAACAAACATTAATCTTCATGTCAACGATAAGTTGACCATCAACGTCGCGCTTCGAGTGGGCGACGTGTCTCAGGAGGTGACTGTTGAAGCCAGCCCGCTTCAAGTGGAGTTGCAATCCGCAACGCAGGCGGGACTGATTTCCGGAACTCAAGTTCGTGAGCTCTCGCTCAACAACCGCAATTACGAGCAATTGGTGAGTTTGATGCCCGGCGTGACTTCCAGCGCCTCCGATCAGATCTATCTTGGGGTCACGAATCCCTCAGGGCAAACCAATGTAGTCAGCTTCTCGGTGAATGGCAACCGAAACAGCACCAATAATTGGACGGTGGACGGCGCCGATAACGTGGACCGCGGCTCCAATCTCACGCTGCTGACTTATCCCAGCGTCGACGCCATCGCGGAATTCAAAGTGCTGCGCGGACTTTATAATCCCGAGTTTGGGCGCGCCGCCGGCGGCCAGATCAACGTGGTCACGAAGTCGGGGACGAACCAGTTTCATGGAAACGCCTACGAATTTTTCCGCAACGATAAGTTGAACGCGAACTCTTTCTTCAACAACGCGAACAACATCGCGCGGCCACCGGTCCGATACAACGATTTTGGCTATACGATTGGCGGCCCGGTCTATATCCCCGGACATTACAATCAGAACAAGGACAAAACCTTCTTCTTCTTTTCGCAGGAGTTTCGTCGACAGATTGCATACTCCACGGTGACCGGAACGGTTCCGACATCCGCGGAAAAGGCCGGGAATTTTCAGACTCCCGTGTGTGTGGCCTTCTCCGGAACCACGTGTACGCAAACCGGCACCAGCATCACCAACATCAATCCGGTGGCGGCCGCCTACATCAGAGATATCTGGTCGAAAATTCCGGATCCGCAGAATTCCGCCACACATCAACTTTTCACGCCATTTCGAAGCATTTTTAACGCCCGCCAAGAATTGGTGCGCATCGATCAAATCTTCGGACCCAGGCTCCAAATCTTCGGGCGATACATTCACGACTCCATCCCCACGGTGGAGCCGGGCGGCTTGTTTACCGGGAGTGGATTGCCGGGCGTGGCAACCACCAACAGCAATTCTCCGGGATATAGTTGGGTCTTTCGCGGCACCTCCACCCTCTCTCCGACGTGGTTGAATGAGTTTGGATATGCCTTCTCGTATGGCGCCATCGTCAGCGATCCCGTGGGTCTCATCTCCACCACCAACTCGCCGGACGTCCGGCCGACGCTGCCGTTTACTTCAACCCTGGATCGCGTCCCAACGGTGAGCTACACGAGTGGCGCGTCGAGTATCACCAGCTTTGGTCAATACCGTGACTACAACCGAAACCATCAGTTCTACGACAACATGACCAAAGTGATCGGACGGCACACGTTCAAATTCGGCTTCACCTATTTCCATTATCAGAAGACCGAAAACGCCGGGGGCAATAACACCGGAACGTTCAACTTCACCTGGACTGGACGGCAATCCTCCAGCGCCTTGGGAAGCTTTTCGCAGACGTGGGCGAATTTTCTGCTGGGCAACGTCAACCAGTACACTCAAGCCTCCCTCGACTTGACGCCGGATATCCGCACGCAACAGTATGAGATGTATTTTCAGGATGAATTTCGTCTCCGGTCGAATCTAACCCTCACATACGGCCTGCGCTATTCTCAGTTCCGCCAGCCGATCGATCATAACGGCTTCCTGACGAACTTCGATCCCACTCTCTACAATCCCGCCAACGCCGTTAAGATCGATCCCTCCAACGGAAACGTCATCCCGAATAGCGGCGATCCGCTCGACGGCATCATTATTGCCAACAAGAACTCTCCTTACGGTTCCAAGGTGGCCAACGAAAGCAACAAGAACATTGCGCCACGAATTGGGTTGGCCTGGGATCCGTTTGGAAACGGGAAAACCTCCATTCGGGCCGGGTACGGAATCTTCTATGACTCGGTGCTGTTCGGCGTGTATGAGCAGAACATTTTCACGAATCCCCCTTACGTGCAGAGCATCGTGCTGAGCAACACGCAGTTTGCGACACCCGCTTCGGGCACGCAGGTGATTTCGTCGGCGCCGAAGTCCGTTCGAGGAACACCCAACCCCATGCAAACGCCGTACGCCCAGAACTGGAGCTTGGATATCCAACGGCAATTGACTCCGACGTGGTTGATCGACGTGGGCTACTTTGGGAACAAAGGAACTCATCTTTTGGGAATCGTCGATTTGAATGAGGTGCCGCCCGGGGTCGCTTATTCTTCCGGCCTCTTTGCGCCGGGGACCGTCATCACCAGCGCCAATACACCGCGCTTGAACGCCATTCGTCCCTATCAGGGATTTGTGGCGGTCAACAGCCTGGAGACGTGGTTCAACTCCATCTACAACTCCCTGCAGGTGAGCGTGCAGAAACAGTTCAACCAGGGATCGTTCATCAACTTTGCGTACACTTGGTCGAGAGCTTTGACCAACAATCAAACGGATCGCAGCACCGCGCCTCAAAACGTGTATAACATCAACGGAGGCGAATACGGTCCGTCGCAGATTGATCGCACGCAGGTTCTGACGATTAATTATGTGTATGAACTTCCTTGGCTGAGGTCACAGCAGGGGCTGGTGGGACATTTGCTGGGTGGCTGGCAGATTTCGGGAATCACGACCATCTACACGGGATTGCCGTTGACCGTGACGACCAGCGGCGTCGATCCGGGCGCTTTGGGATTCCTCGGACCCAGCGCAGCCGGCGGACGACCGGATTTAGTGGGCGATCCGAATAACGGTCCGAAGAACGTCGGTCAATTCTTCAACACGGCGGCTTTCGCCTTGGTGCCTACCGGCGTCGTTCGTCCCGGCAATGAGGGGCGCGGCGTGGTGCGCGGACCCGGGGTCCAACGCTGGGACTTCTCCTTCTTTAAGAACGTCAAGATCCGGGAGTCCATGAGAGTGCAATTGCGCGCTGAAATGTTCAATGTGTTCAACCACACGAACTATGACGGCGTGGCCACGGGCTACGGAACCACCACGTTTGGACGCGTCACCAGCACCCGCGATCCTCGCAATATTCAGCTTGGTTTGAAATTCTCGTTTTAGGTCCGACCCATTCAAGCATCGGCACACGAGGCCTGGAGAATTTAATTTCCAGGCCTTTTTTTCGTGAAAAGGGATGACCCCAGCCGGCGAGAACGTTCCCCGGTTAATTCAAAAACCACACTATCGCAGTACGACCCATACCTTCTCCGGCGAATATTCACCTTCCAAAATCCATAGGCAAGCTTTCACTTTTTGAATTTTTTGAGAATTCGAAGAGGAATCTGCGGAAATATCCGAACACGATGCATGTCGCGGAGCGGCGTTCCTTCGCGACGCCAGGCCGTTAATTCTTTCATTTCATGCCGTTTAACGCGGAGGGAAATTGGTTGAGATTTGCGACCATCGCTATCCGCGGAAGTGGCGCTTTTGGAGCCTGACCTGCTTGTCATCATTCGGTCAAGGAATCAATGCGGTATCGGTATCGTGCGGAAAGGGTTGCGGCCTCCAGGCGCTGGGGACTTGAATGAAGGCGCCAAGAGGTTTCGAAGTAATTCCGTTAGTGCAGCTCAGGCTGTCAGGTTTGTCATCACGTTCAAATTCAGTCAACGCAAGAGAATCATTCAACTTCAAAGACAGAATTTCCTTCAAGAGGAGGTAGGTGAATGTTACGTCGAACAGTAATTTTGCTCGTTGGGGCAGCGATGCTGCTCTGGGCAGGATGGAGCATGGCCCAAGATATCACCGGATCCATTTCGGGAACGGTGATGGACAGTTCCGGCGCCGTGATTCCGGGCGCCAAGGTCACGGTGACCAACACCGACAAGAGTGCGGTTCTGCGCAACTTGGTGACCGACGCCAATGGACTTTACGTGGCTTCGTTGCTGCCCATTGGGCATTACTCCGTGACCGCGGAAGCGAATGGATTTAAGAAGACCGTGCAAACCAACATCGAGTTGCACGTCAATGACAAGCTCACGATCAACCTGACCATGCAAGTCGGACAGATCTCGCAGGAAGTGACGGTGCAGGCCAGTCCCATGCAAGTGCAACTGCAGAGCGCAACGGCCTCGGGGCTGATTTCCGGGACGCAGGTCCGAGAACTCTCTCTCAACAACCGCAACTATGAGCAAATGGTGTCGTTGATGCCGGGCGTCACTTCGAGCGCCTCCGACCAGATTTACATCGGGACCACCAATCCTTCGGGGCAGACGAACGTGGTGAGCTTTTCAATCAACGGCAACCGCAACAGCTCGAATGGCTGGACGGTCGATGGCGCCGACAACGTGGATCGCGGTTCCAACCTGACCCTGTTGGATTACCCGAGTGTGGATGCCATTGCGGAATTCAAAGTTCTGCGCAGCAATTACAACGCCGAGTTCGGGCGCGACGCCGGGGGCCAAATCAATGTGGTCACAAAATCCGGTGGCAGCCAATTTCATGGCGACGCGTATGAGTTTTTCCGGAACGACAAGCTAAACGCCAACAACTTCTTCAACAATGCCAACGGCATCAGCCGTCCCCCGCTTCGATACAATGATTTTGGTTATACCATCGGCGGACCGATCTATATCCCCGGACATTACAATACACACAAAGACAAAACGTTCTTCTTCTTCTCCCAGGAATTTCGACGGGTGATCACCTACTCGACGGTGTCGGCGCTCGTGCCCACGTCGGCTGAGAAGGCGGGGAACTTTACGTCCCCGGTGTGCGTGGCCTTCTCGGGAACGACTTGCACGCAGACGGGAACTTCCATCACCAACATCAACCCGATTGCGGCGGAGTACCTCAAGGATATCTGGTCGAAGGTGCCGGACCCGCAGAATTCCGCAACGCATCAATTGTTCTCCCCATTCCGAAACATTTATAA
>CAZIDA010000182.1:0-6956 GCA_964537865.1 uncultured Acidobacteriota bacterium | reverse complement strand
CAAATTGAGCAGATTCTACAATACTATTAATAATTAAGTTTACAAAGTACTAGGATCTTGGCTTGACCCAACTTCGTCTCCAGATCCGCAGAAACGATGTCATGCGCCCGATAGTAATTTTGCGGATCGCTCGGAAGAAGCACCCGCAGGCGATCACGAATAGTGATTCCGGGAGTGCAAATCAAAAATGCATCTGAAAACCGGGCATCTTGCGGATTGGCCAGTTTGTTCAAGACCTGCCAGGCGATCAACATCGCCATGACGACGGTCTTCCCGCTGCCTGTTGCCATTTTAAAGGCGATGCGGAAGAGCAGCGGATTGGCGTCTTCATTTGCTTTGCGCAAATCGTTTTCGATCCAGGCGTCGCCGTATTTGTTTGCGACCTCGGTCAGGTAAATTGCGGTTTCGAGCGCCTCGACTTGACAGTAGAACAGTTTCTTTTCTCGATCGGGATTTTTCCAATACTCAAGCAAGGAGGCAGTCGTTCTGGTAATTCCCACGTACCCGCCTTGACGCCATCTTCCAACTTTTTCGCGCACGTCATTGATGAACTTATTCTCTTTGACACGATCTGCCGTCCATTCTGTTTCAAAGGCAAGCTGCTTGGAGTTCCTTTTCTTGGCGTGAGGGATGGGAATGAAATAGGAGCTGACCCGGCGCTGCTCCACAATTTGGTCCGTAATGCCTTCGTCGGAAAAGCGGAAATGCCGAGAGGGTTCCTCGAAAGGAGAGTTCAAGACTGGGTTTTCGATAATGACTTGTTTCATTATGCGTTGCTAAATTACATCAACACGATTGATTTGAAAGGCGACTTTCATCCTGCTACAAACGTGAAACTGAGGTCACCTGCTTCATTCAAAAGTGATCCCAGCAGCCTCGTTACTCGTACGAATGGGGAGGTTTTGATCTGAATCCCGCCTTGCTAGTCCGGGAAATGCAGCCTAGCGCTTCGTCGAATGATCTCCTCGCGAGCTTCAGACAACTTCGAATTATACACCGGCGACAAACGCGCGCAATGGCGAATTCAACCGAGAAAATCCTCCTGCTCAAGTTAGTGACTCAAGTTATGAATTCGATGTACTCAATTGAATTTCGCTCGTGGTAAGGTTGTTCCATGGATTTCAATCGAAGCACTAAATATTGGCTTCCGGTGATTCTGTGGATGGCGTTCATCTTCTGGATGTCCACGGTGGAGTTTGGGGCGCAGAACACCGCGCGGGTCATCGAGCCGATCTTTCGTTTTCTGATTCCGGGAATTTCGCAGCCGGCGTTGGATGTGATTCACGAGATGGTCCGGAAGGCGGCGCATCTCACGGAGTATTTCATCCTGGGCGCGCTTCTGTTTCGGGCTTTTCGCGCCGATTCGAACGAGCCGCGAATGGGGCGGTGGGCGATTCTGTCAATTCTGGTGGTGGCGCTCTATGCGTCGTCCGACGAGATTCATCAAATTTTTGTTCCCGGTCGAACCCCGTCGCCCATCGATGTGGGCATCGATATCGTCGGAGGGAGTGTGGCGCAGTGGGCGAGCGCGATGTGGCTGCGCCGTACGCGGCGGTTGGCGGCGAGATAGAGTCGTCGTATAATCGCAGGCCGCGCGAGTTTCGGGACGCTCATCCGTCTGCTCGCCATCACGATTTCGAGGAAAGCGATTCATGTTCGACACCTTAACGGAAAAACTGCAACGCACCTTCAAGGCGCTCAAGGGCGAAGCCAAGCTGACGGAGAACAACATCGATTTCGCGATGCGCGAGATTCGCCTGGCGCTGCTCGAGGCGGACGTCAACTTCAAGGTCGTCAAGGATTTCATCGATCACGTTCGCGCCAAGTGTTTGGGCGCGGAAGTGATGACGGTGCTCTCGCCGGCGCAACAGGTCATCTCGTTCGTGCGCGACGAGTTGATCACGACGCTGGGCGAAAAGGAAGCGCGTCTCACGTTTTCGAAGAATCCGCCGTCGGTTTTTCTGATTGTCGGATTGCAAGGCTCGGGCAAAACCACTTCCACCGGCAAGATTGCCAGATGGATGTTGAAGAACGGCCACCGGCCGCTCCTGCTTTCGGTGGACGTGTACCGGCCGGCGGCGCGCGAGCAACTGGCGGTGGTGGCGCGCGATGTGAGCGCCAAGACTTTCCCCGGTGAAGGGATGAACGAGCCGTTGCCGCTCGCCAATGCGGCGCTGCGCGAAGCGTCGTTGAGCGGCTACGACGTGCTGTTGATCGACACGGCGGGACGATTGCACATCGACGACGAGTTGATGCAGGAGTTGGCGACGCTGAAGAGGGAATTGAACCCGTCCGAAATTCTCTTCGTCGCGGACGCCATGACCGGCCAGGATGCCGTCAAGAGCGCCACGGAATTTCACGAGCGCTTGGGAATTACCGGCGTCGTGCTCACCAAACTCGACGGCGACGCCCGCGGCGGCGCGGCGCTTTCCATTCGCGCCGTTACCGGCCAGCCCATCAAATTCGTCGGCGTCGGCGAAAAATCGGACGCCTTGGAATTGTTCTATCCGGACCGCATGGTGTCGCGGCTGCTCGGCATGGGCGACGTGCTGTCGCTGATCGAGAAGGCGCAAGAAACGTTTGACGCCAAGCAAGCCGCCAAGCTCGAAGAAAAGCTTCGCAAAGATGAATTCTCACTGGAAGATTTCGCCGATCAGATCCGGCAAATGCGAAAGATGGGGCCGCTCGACAAAATTCTCGGCATGCTGCCGCAGATGGGCGCGTTGAAGAATCTGCAGAAGGCGAACATCGATGAAAAGCAGTTGATCCACACGGAGGCGATCATCAATTCGATGACCGTCAAAGAGCGTCTCCACCATCAAATCATCAACGGGCAGCGGCGCAAGCGCATTGCGCGCGGCAGCGGCACCACCGTCAATCAGGTCAACCAACTGCTGAAGCAGTACGCGCAGATGCGCAAAATGATGAAGTCCATGTCCGGCGGACTCATGAAAGGACGGTTCAAGAATCTGGACCAGTTTCTGCCGCCGGAATAGACGGCGGGGACTGGGCTCTGGCAGACTGCCGAAATGCTGCTGTCAAGGAAATGGAAGGGCCCCGATTTATCGGGGCCGCTGAAGCGGCCCCACAAGAGAAATAGATTGTTTTTGGTTCTCGTTTTGGCCGGACTGAAGTCCGGCCCTTCATCTCCCTGAAAAGATTTCTTCAGCAGCGCCTGTGAAAACTTCCGGTGAAATCACGCCGGTCGTGTTTTACCCTCCATCCCCCGAAATGTAAAAGAGTTGCGGGATATGACCCTTTCCGATAAAATGAGGTTTCACGAGTGTCGCCATGCAAGGTGGATGTTCACCGTGCGAGCACACAAATTATGTGGAGGATAGGAATTTGCTAGTCATCAGGTTGTCACGAACCGGCGCCAAGAAGCGCCCGAATTATCGAATTGTGGTGCTCGAGAAAGATGCGGCTCGCGATGGCCGTTATCTGGAGGTTCTCGGGACGTATAATCCGCTGGCAAAGCCGGCCGAAATCAAGCTGAATCGCGAGCGCTATGATTTTTGGCGCGGGCAAGGGGCCAAGCCATCGGAAACAGTGGAGAGCTTCCTCAAACGGAAGACCGCCGCCTGACGGAAACGGACGGCGGAACTGGGAGGGGAGCATTGTTGATGAGATTTCAAGACGCGGTTCTTGAAGGTTGAAGCCAGTGTGGGTAATGACTTCAGGTTGAAATTCTCCGACTCCGGGCAATCGGAGCAGGTTCACGTGGAGGCAGTAAGGAGTAGGAGCCATGAAAGAGCTCATCGAACAAATTGCTAAAGCGCTTGTGGATAATCCCGATCAAGTGTCTGTTCGCCCCATCGAAGGAGAGCAGACGACCGTGCTGGAATTGAAGGTGGCTCCCAGTGACTTGGGAAAAGTCATCGGCAAGCAAGGTCGCACCGCTCGTTCCATTCGAACGATTTTGGGCGCTGCGGGAATGAAGCTGAAGAAGCGGTTTACGCTGGAGATCCTTGAATAGAGTTGTCGAACCGACGATTCGCGATTCGAAAGGTGAGGAGATCGTTGTTGCCTTGGTGCGGAAGACGCAGGGGCGACGCGGGGAAGTGGCCGCGGAAATTTTGACGGACTTCCCGGATCGATTCAAATCGCTGAAGCGCGTTCATCTGGTGAAGGCCGACGGAACCGGCGCATGGAAAGAGATTGAGAGTTTCTGGTTTCATAAGCAAGCGGTGATTCTGAAATTCTCGGGGATCGATACCATCAGCGACGCCGAAGCATGGACCGACGCGGAGGTTCGCATCCCCAAGGAAGAAGCGGTTCCCCTGAAGGGGAACAGCTTTTACCTTTTTGAGTTGATGGGTTGTGCCGTGATCGACGACGCCTCCGGACGAAGGATTGGCCGAGTGATCGCGGTGAGCACCGACGGCGGACAGGTCTTGCTGACGGTCGAGGCCGACGACGGTGAGAAGTTGATTCCTTTCGTGGAAGAGATTTGCTGTTCGATCGATCCTGAGCGGCAGGTGATTCGAATTCGCCCGCCCCAAGGATTGCTCGAATTGAATGCGTAGGTTCTCCGGGACGCCGTTCGTTCCGGCGGCATGACGAGTTGACCTCGAAACACACTCCGCGAGGCAATGCCTGCGGATTTTTTTTCGAGTGAAAGAAAGCCGATGATTCGCTTTGATGTCGTCACCATCTTTCCGGATTTTTTTGCGGGGCCGTTCAGCCACGGTATTTTGCGGCGGGCCCAGGAAGCGGAATTGGTGCGCATCCGCGTTCATGATCTTCGTCAATTCACCGACGACCGTCATCGCACCGTCGATGACCGACCCTTCGGCGGCGGAGACGGAATGGTGTTGAAGGCCGAGCCCATTTTTCGGGCGGTGGAATCGCTGCCGAACGTTTCCGAAGATCCGCCGCGCCGCGCCGTGATTCTTCTTTCGCCGCAAGGAAAACGGTTTTCGCAGGCGGACGCTTCGCGTCTGGCCGCGCTCGACCATCTCGTGTTCATCTGTGGCCGGTACGAAGGCGTGGATGCGCGCGTGGCAGAACATCTCGCCACGGAAGAACTTTCCATCGGCGATTTTATTTTGAGCGGCGGCGAGTTGGCGGCGGCGGTGGTGATCGACGCGGTCACCCGGCTGGCGCCCGGCGCGCTTGGAAACGAAACGTCGGCGACGCTGGATTCGTTCTCCCTTCCTCGGAAGGACGATGCGCCGGAGCAAACGGCGGGCGACGCGTTGGGAATGCTGAGTTGGCCGCAGTACACACGACCGGAGAATTTTCGAGGTTGGAAGGCGCCGGAAGTTCTGCTCTCCGGAAACCATCAAGAAATTTTGAAATGGCGCCGCCGGCAAGCGTACGAAAGAACGGCGCGGGAGCGCCCGGATTTGCGGCCGCGGATGAACACCGAGCCGGTCTTCAAGGCGATGTGACTGGCGATGCGCCGCGACTTGGTTGCTTTGGTAGCCCTCGCCCCGATGGCGGGGCAGGCCCGTTTTTGAGGGCCGGGGCATTTTCATGCATTATCAGAAAGCGTCTCGACCCGCCGCAGTGGGCGCTTGCAACAGCCGGCGTTTTTGAGAACCACCGGATTTACGATCTTCAAGGAGAATGAGTCATGTCGTCACACACGCTGTTGGAAAAAGTGAAAAAAGATCAGATGCGGACGGACCGTCCGGCCTTTCGGCCCGGCGATACGGTGCGGGTCCACGTCAAGATTAAAGAAGGGGACAAGGAGCGCATTCAGGTTTTTGAGGGAACGGTGATTGGACTGAACCACCGGCTGAATCAATCCACGTTTACGGTTCGAAAGATGTCGTTCGGCACCGGCGTGGAGCGCATCTTTCCGCTTCATTCGCCCGTCATCGACAAGATTGAGGTCATCAAGAGCACGCAAGTGCGCCGCGCCAAGCTCTATTATCTGCGTCAACTGAGGGGCAAAGCCGCTCGGCTGAAAGAGGAACGCTATCTGGAATCGGAACCGGTCGCCCCTGCCAATTGATTGGGGTGGCGCAGATCCGCCGCGGCGGGTCTGTTTAGCAAGGGTCGAAAATTTTGGATTCTTGGCAAGATTTACAGTTCGCGACGATGTGACCTTGAGTTCCATTTGGTTGCGGCCCCAGGCCGCTCTGCGCCGCGTCGTTGGAACGGCGCTCGTTGAGCAGTTGAGCATAAGGAAGCGCATGCAGCCGACCCGAGAACCCGCTCACCTCATTTGCGGCAATCGCTTTGAACAAGAGATTCGGCGCGAGGGGTACTCGCGAATTGCCGGCGTCGATGAGGTCGGACGAGGCGCCTTGTGCGGGCCGGTGGTGGCCGCCGCGGTCATTCTCGATCTGTCGCGCGTTCCCGCGGGTGTCGACGATTCCAAAAAGCTCTCGGCCAATCAGCGCGAGGAGCTGTTCGCGGAAATCATGAAGTCGGCCCAAGCGATCGGCGTGGGGCGAATCGAGCCGGACGCCATCGATCAAGAGAACATTCTGAAAGCCACGTTGCGCGCCATGGCCCTGGCGCTCGAGCAGCTTCATCCTTCACCGGATTATCTGCTCTTGGACGCGGTGGAGTTGAAAGCGGTGGACCTGCCGCAGAGATCGATTGTCAAAGGAGACGCGCAGTCGGTTTCCATCGCGGCCGCCTCCATCATCGCCAAGGTGACCCGCGACCGCATCATGGTCGAGTTGGGCGAACGATATCCTCAATACGCGCTGTCGAGAAACAAAGGCTACGGAACTCGGGAGCATTTGGAATCCTTGAGAAGATTCGGACCCTCGCCCATTCATCGACGCACCTTTCGTCCCGTCTATCAATTGGACTTCGCGTTTGAGCGCTCCGGAACACAAAGTACTAAGGGGACAGAAGAGAAACTCCGATAAAGCGTTTGCGGCCCCGAATCCTTTCGGATATAGTTTTGCTTAGATTTTCCGAGGAACGCCGCGGGTCAAGACTTTCAAATTCCCCGGATGTTTGCCGCCCGAACCGAGGTCTGATCAGGGAGC
>CAZIDA010000181.1:0-6974 GCA_964537865.1 uncultured Acidobacteriota bacterium | reverse complement strand
CTGATAGGGGTGCGCCGTGAAGGCGGCGGCCAGGAGCTGTTCTCGCAGCAGATTTTCATTGTTGTTGTCGACGGTGAGACGCCGCTCGTTCGCCACCACGCCGCGCTCCGATTGGATCATTTTCGGATCAAACGACAACGAACTCATGCGGTCCGCCTCCAAATCAAAAATGATCGACAACGCGCTCGAGGGGAACCAATCCTGATAGACCGTCAAATCTTCGCTGGTGTAAGCGTTGTTCGATCCGCCATGATCTTCCATCACCCCATCGAACATCCCCGGCCCGTACTTCTTCGCGCCGTTGAACATCATGTGCTCAAAGAAATGCGAAAGTCCGGTGATTCCGGTGTGCTCGTTGCGCGAGCCGACGCGATGAAAGAAGTACAAGGCGATATTGGGAATGGAGTGATCCTCCAGCATCAGAATCTTCATTCCATTCTTGAGCCGGGCGGTCTTGACGTCGAACTGCTGCGCTCCCAGCGACCCGATCAGCGCAAACCACAAAACCAAAAATATCAATCCGAGCTTCTTTCCACCCCGAATCATGAATCCTCCTCATTTTGGACCGCGGCGGACGCGACGCCGCTTTTGCTCCGGAATGCCACAACCACGACGTTATTTATCCTCCTCAACAATCCAAAGCGCCGCCACAGGCGGCGCACTCCATAATACTGTCAGCCTTGCGCTCAACCGTCTTCACATTTACACTAGATGGCGCGAATCTAAAAATTTCAACCCGAGGCGGTCCATGGAAAAACTATCAAGCTCCGAAATTGAGGCGGGAGTTGCGGCCTTGCCGGGCTGGGCATTGAAAGACGGAGCGCTGACTAAACAGTTTGAATTCCCCAGCTTCGCCGATCTCGTTTCCTTTCTCGTGAAGGTGGGTTTCATCGCGGAGAAGGCCGATCATCATCCGGACATGCAGATCAGTTACCGACGGCTGACGTTTTCGCTCTCCACACACGATGTCCAAGCCATCACGCGAAAAGATCTGGAGCTGGCCAAGCAGATCGAAGCCGCCTGCAGTCGCTACTAGCCGTTTCCGGTTTCAATCGCGATTGCACATGCCGCGCTCCGGCGCGCCGCAAGAAGCGCACGGGCCCGCTTCGAAACGGTCCTTCACCGACGGCTGGCCTCCCACCGCAAACACCGACAACATCTTCTCCACGTTGGAGCTTTCGCAACCGCGGCAAACCACTTTCTCCTTCGTGTTGAAGGTCAGCCATTCGAATTTCCGGCCGCAATCCCGGCACTCATACTCATACATCGGCATGGAAGCTGCTCTCCATCATCGAATCGTTGCGCATCCTTCGGGGAGGATTCAATCACAGCGCCTCGGCATTTTCAACCACAAAAAGCCCGGATGAATTTACGCCACTCATCATGGCGCCATTCAAAATCTCCTCGGCAGGGGCGACGGCTTTGCGGTATCATCGTTCGGCCTCGCGACATTTCTGAGGCCTGATGGCCGCTATCCAATTATTTTTTCGCAAATCGGAACCGATCCACCTTTGAATTCATGTCTTCGACTCGCTCCGAATCTCTATTGCTTCACGGCGCCGCACAACTCATCACGCCGCGGCCAAACACTTCGCGCCGCGGTTACTCCGGACAACTGCGCGTGGTTTCCGACGGCGCAGTTTTCATCGAAGACGGGAGGATTGTGGAAGCAGGTCCGACCAACGAGGTGCGGCGAAACCCACGAGTTCGGAATACCGAGTCGCTCGATGCCTCCGCGTGCGTGATCGCACCCGGTTTTGTGGACAGCCACACGCATCTCGTTTTTGCGGCGACGCGGCAGGAAGAATATGAGATGCGAATTCGCGGCGCCGGTTATGAGGCGATTGCCGCGGCCGGCGGCGGCATTCGAAACAGCGTGCGGCGTCTGCGCGACTGCTCGGAAGGCGAACTGTTTGAAAAGTCGCGGCGGTGGTGTCAACTCTTCCTCGAGCACGGCACGACCACGCTTGAAGCCAAGAGCGGATACGGGCTGAGCGTCGAAAGCGAACTGAAAATTCTGCGCGTGCTCCGCCGCCTGCGGGACGATCCCACGCAACCCCTCGAAATTGTTCCGACGCTTCTCGGCGCTCACGAGATTCCGGATGAGTATCGCGACCGGCCCTCCGTGTATGTCGATCTGATATGCGAGGAAATGATTCCGCAAGTCGCGGAAGAGCGCCTTGCTGAATTCTGCGATGTGTTTTGCGAGGCCCATGTCTTCACCGTGGAGCAGGCGCGCAAAATTCTGACGGCGGCGAAGCGGCACGGTTTGAAAGTCAAGATCCACGCCGATCAACTGACGCGGAACGGCGGCGCCAGGCTGGCCGTGGAATTAGGCGCCACCTCCGCCGATCATCTGGAACATATCTCCGAAGACGATATTTCTTTGCTGGCGGACTCTTCCGTCACGGCGACCTTGCTTCCGGGCGCGTCGTTTCATCTCGGCATGAAGCAATTTGCGCCGGGCCGGCGCCTTTGGGACAGCGGCGCCAGGGTGGCGTTGGCGACGGATTTCAATCCGGGGACTTCCCCCAGCGTGAACATGCAAATCATTCTCTCGATGGCTTGTTCCGAGTTGCGCCTGACCCCCGCGGAGGCATTCATCGCCGCGACGGCGGGCGGCGCTCAGGCGCTCGACCGGCAAGATCAAATCGGATCGTTGGGGCCCGGCCAACAGGCCGATCTGGTCATTTTTGACGTTGATGACTATCGCCGTGTCCCCTATCATTTCGGAATGAATCTGGTGCGCGGCGTCATCAAAAAAGGGAGGGTTCTTTTCTTTCACCCTTCTCGAGATTCGTCTTTCATCTGAATCAATCGGATCTTGTAAGAAAACAATTTCATCCGCACGACCAGTGAAGACGGCAAGGTATAGCGACGCATTCTGGATTGGGTAGGCCCCCCGAGCGCTTTTCTCGGCGGGACCGCGAGCGGCCCGGTTCCCCGGCGAGAATCCGCCGCGGCGGATTCTCGCCGGGTCTACCACAACAAGAGCGTTTTGAAAAATTCGTCTGCTGTCGCTATATTTTACCTTTCTCCATGGGAAAACAAATTCATGACAACTCTTATCGAATGTGTTCCCAACTTCAGCGAAGGGCGTCGGCCTGAAGTCGTGGAAGCGATCATCCAAGCGATTCATAGCGTCTCCGGCGTCACGGTCCTGGATCGTGAAATGGACGCCGACCACAACCGCAGCGTCATCACGTTCGTTGCTTCGAAGGAGGCTGTCGTCGAAGCGGCTTTGAAAGCGGTCGGAAAGGCCGGCGAACTCATCGATCTCAATCATCATCTAGGCGCGCATCCGCGAATTGGCGCGACTGACGTGCTTCCTTTTATTCCCATGGAGGGAGTCACGGTGGAAGAATGCGTCGCCATCTCCAAGCGTGTGGGAGAAATCGTTTGGGAGCGCTTCAAGATTCCGATTTATTTTTACGAAGCGGCGGCCATGCGCCCCGACCGAGTCAATCTCGAAAACATCCGCAAGGGCCAGTTCGAAGGATTGCGCGAGGAAGTGAAGACCAATCCGGACCGTCGTCCGGACATCGGAGATGCGGCCTTGCATCCAACCGCCGGCGCGTTGGTCATTGGATCGAGAAAATTTCTCATCGCTTACAACATCAACTTGGCGACCAGCGACGTGGCCGTCGCCAAAGCCATTGCCAAGAAGATTCGGTTTTCCAGCGGAGGCTTCCCGTTCGTGAAGGCAATGGGCGTGGATCTGAAAGCGCGCCAACTGGCGCAAGTTTCCATGAACCTTACCGATTTCGAGCAGACGCCGATTCACGTGGTGTTTGACGCCGTCACACGCGAAGCCGAGGCCGCGGGGACTCACGTCGTGGGAAGCGAGATTGTGGGATTGATTCCGAAGAAGGCGTTCGAAATGACGGCCGAGCATTATTTGAAGATTGAGAATTTCAATCCGCAAATGATTTTGCAAAACCGATTGGCGGCGGCCTTGAGTGGCGGCGCAAACGCTCCGGCTCGACCTCTTCTGGCCGGATGTGAAGGATTCATCGACGCGGTGGCCGCCCCTACTCCCGCGCCCGGCGGAGGCAGCGTCGCGGCGCTGGCCGGCGCCATTGCCGCAGGGCTTGGCGAAATGGTCGTTGCGCGCACGCGAGGAAAGAAGAGCGCGGCGCCTTACGAAGGGGAATTGTCGTCGATGCTCGAATCTTTGGGCGCTTTACGGAAACAACTCCAACAAGCGATTGACGATGACACCGGCACTTACAATCTTGTCACGACGGCTTACAAGTTGCCGAAAGATTCGGAGGAGCAGAAGGCGGCTCGGCAAAAAGAAATTGACTTGGCTTTGCGGCGCGCAACGGAAGTGCCGCTCAGCGTGGCCAAGACGGCGGCCGTCGTCTTGAAGCACATCCGGCGATTGGAAACCATCGGCAACAAGAATATGATTTCCGACATTCGCGTGGCTCGCGAGATGGCGCGAGCTTCCCTCTTTGGCGCCATTGAGAATGTGAAAATCAATCTTGAGTCTACGATGGATCGCGCATTCGCCGATCAGATTGCCCAACAGCTCCTGCCTTTGGAAGAGGCTCTGAAAGAATCTCCGGCAGAAAATTAGCAAGGAGTGAGATATGCAAACGGCGCGAACTCTCCCAGCGTTCATGGTTCCCCTGGCGCTTGCCTGGCTGATGATTTCGGCGATGGCTGCTACGCCGCAGAAGAAGCCGTCAGTCGTCACAGCCAACCAACGTTGTCGCGCGCGTGATCTTGGTGTAGCGCCTGGAATTTATCCTCCCGGAAAGTTCAACGCCATCACCGACGTCGTCGGCATTCGAGTCGGCCAGGTAACAAAGATTGAAGGAGAAAATGTTCGCACCGGCGTGACGGCGATTCTTCCTCCCTCGAATAATCCGTTCAAAGACAAAGTGCCCGCCGCGATTTACGTCGGCAATGCTTTCGGCAAGCTGGTGGGCTCGACGCAAGTGGATGAGCTCGGCGAAATCGAGACGCCGATCTTGTTGACCAACACGCTGAATGTTTGGCGAGTCGCGGACGCCGTGGTCGATTACATGATCGGATTGACGGGCAACGAAGAAGTGCGCTCCATCAATCCCGTGGTCGGCGAAACAAACGATGGTTATCTCAACGACATTCGCGGACGCCACGTGACCAAGGAAGACGTTTTTCAAGCCATTCAAACAGCCAAGTCCGGTGAAGTCAAAGAAGGAAGCGTTGGCGCCGGTACGGGAACGGTCGCGTTCGGATGGAAGGGCGGGATCGGAACTTCTTCACGAGTTCTTCCCACGGATCAAGGCGGATATGTTATCGGAGTGCTCGTGCAAACCAATTTCGGCGGGCGGCTAACCATCGACGGAGTTCCAATCTGGAAGGAGCTGCAGCCCCCCAAGCCGGCAGCGACGCCGAACAAATCGACCCCCTCGCAAACGAAACGAGACACCGCCGATGGAAGCTGCATGATGGTCGTTGCGACCGATGCGCCGCTCGACGCGCGTCAATTGAAACGATTGGCGAAGCGCGCGCTGGCCGGCATGGCCAGAACCGGTTCCACTTTTTCCAACGGCAGCGGCGACTATGTGATCGCTTTCTCGACGGCGCCTCCGTTCGTCTCGTCGAACACCAAGACACTGCTTTCGGCGCGCTTGACGATGCGGGACGAGGATCTCTCCCCGCTCTTTGAAGCGGTCGCCGACGCCACGGAAGAGGCCATTTACAATTCTCTGTTTGAGGCAACAACCGTCAAAGGTCGCGACGGGCACACCATCGAAGCGTTGCCGCTGGACGCAGTCAACCGAATTCTCAACAAGTATGGGCGCGGCTCCGAGCGCCCGGTGAATCCTTGAAATTCCACCCGGTTCACCCAATGAAACGCACGCACCGGTCGAGCCGTCTCTGAGTGCGACCGCGTTTTCGGCTCTGAGGCTTTACATCACACCATCTGTTCCGAGGAAAACATTATGAAAACGATAAAGGATCGTTTGTCCTGTGCTCTTGTTCCGCTCTGGCTTGGATTGGCTTCGATTCTCGTTTTGATTCTTCTCCCGATTCTTTTGCCCGCCGCCGATGCTCCGAAGCCCGATGTCACTCCGTCGTCGAAAATCGAGAAGTGGAAGGTCGATGATTTCATCATGGCGGAAATGGCCGGGCAGTTTGACATTTCACCGGATGGAAACTGGGCCGTGTGGGTCAAATCTGTGGCCGACAAAGATAAGGACGGCCGCGGTTCAAATCTTTTTTTGACCCATCTGGCAGACAAGAAAGAAATTCAACTGACCCGCGGAACCGACAACAACTCTTCACCGAAGTGGTCGCCCGATGGCGCGCTTGTGGCGTTCATCAGCAACCATCCGGAAACGACCGCAAAAACGCCCGGCCCAGCCGGCACCAACGGGCCGACACCGCAGTTGTGGCTCATAAATCCTCATGGAGGCGAGCCTTGGGCCCTGACCTCCGGCCATCGCGCCGTCATGAGTTTCGCATGGGCCTCCAACGATTCCATCGTCTTCTCGGCTCAGGAAGATCCCACGGAGCGCGAAAATGAAATCAAAAAGAGAAAAGACAACTCCAACGTCGTCGACGATGAAGCGCACGTCATCCCGGTTCGATTATTCAGCGTCAACGTCAAATCCAAAGCGGTTACGCGCCTGATTGACGACCAGGACGATCGCATTGAGCGCTTCCAGTTGTCGCACGACGGAACGCGGGCCGTTGCGCTGCTTCAGAAGAGCCTCTCTTACGTCTACGATCAGCGCGTCAAGCCGGCAACGTTTCTTTTTGATCTCAAATCACATACGCGCAAACAGCTTTTCGTTGAGGAGCGCTTGAATCCCGAACAGTTCGAATGGACTCCCGACGATCGCGGCATTTATGTGGTCAGCCGATATTCCACCGATCCGATGTATCTGAATGCGACCATTGCCAAGCTTTACTATTTCGATGTGGCGACCGGGAAGACGGCGGAAGTCAATCTGCAATGGGCGAATGGTTTAGCC
>CAZIDA010000180.1:0-6982 GCA_964537865.1 uncultured Acidobacteriota bacterium | reverse complement strand
CGTCTCCAAGGCGCTCGAAGGATTGTCCGGGGAATCGGCGCTCGATTTGTACGCCGGGGTCGGCCTTTTCAGCATTCCGCTTTCATACCAATTTCGGCAGGTGATCGCTGTAGAAGAAAATCCCGGCGCCGTTGCAGATTTGAATTTCAACGTAGAACTCAATCATCGCGAGAACGTGCGAACTGTAGGCGGAAGCGTTTCCCGATTATTGGACTGGAAAGACGCAGAATGGAAGGGGATTGAATTGGCTCTTTTGGATCCTCCTCGACAAGGCGTCGAGAAACCGGTCCTGCATGCACTATCCCGGCATCGGGTTCCGCGCTTGGTCTATGTTTCCTGCGATCCCACTTCGATGGGGCGCGATTTGAAAATCCTTTTGGGAGACGGATACGGCATGGGACGAATCACGCTGCTGGATTTTTTTCCACAGACCTATCATTTTGAGACGGTCGCTTCGCTGAAACTTGTGGTTCAAGACACATAATTGCAGCGGCTTGTTTCAGAGCAGGAATCTCATGCCTATTCGCATCCAGATGGCCGCGGAGCGGTCCGCCAGCCGTTTGGCGGATAGCCTTGGGTGTGGGCTCCAGCTTCATCGGAGCCCACACCCAAGGAAAGATCGCACCATTAACCCTCCCCCCATCGCCCTGAAAGGGCGAAAGTGTTTTCCGGAGACAATTCCTATGCCCAACAGCTACACTTCGCTGCGTTATCACGTCACCTTCAGCACAAAAGATCGTTTCCCATGGATCACGGAAGATTGGAAAGCAGATCTCTACCGATACATCGGCGGCGTCATTCGGGGTCAACAAGGAAAGCTGATCGAAATTGGCGGACTGGCGGATCATCTGCATCTCCTCTTTTCCATGCGAGCCGATCAGACTCTTTCCGAGATGCTCCGCCAAATCAAATCCGATTCCTCGAAATGGATTCACGAGCGGTGGGTGAAGCGCCGAGGCTTTCATTGGCAACG
The DNA here is from genome assembly GCA_964537865.1 of uncultured Acidobacteriota bacterium. Classification (GTDB taxonomy): domain Bacteria; phylum Acidobacteriota; class Terriglobia; order JAIQFV01; family JAIQFV01; genus CAZIDA01. The sequence goes on along the minus strand of CAZIDA010000180.1, from coordinate 6,009 downwards.
AGGTTATGGAGGATTCACAGTGAGCCGATCAGTGGAGGAACGGATAGCCCGGTACATTCGAAATCAGGAGAAACATCATCGCAAGATGACGTTTCAAGAGGAGTTTCTCAAGCTGTTGAAGGCTCATGGAATCGAATACGATGAGAGATATATCTGGGAATGAGGTTCGACCGACCTTCCAGGTCGGAGAAAACCGAGGAGAAGGAATAATGATCTTGATCCTGGGGTGGTGGGCTTCGAAAAGCGGAAGCCCACGCCCCAGGCTACCTCCTGTCGCCGCTCCGCGGCGATTTCGCGGCTCCATGCTTGCAAATTGTGCTACGCGAATTTTGGTGCAAGCTCTCACTGAAAGGCGTTTTGAACCTCTGGCATCCGCCGCGGCGGACGCAGGGTGCGCGTGCCACAATCAAACTAACCCACTGCCTGATTTTCTCCTTCCTTTGCCACGCCGTTGCTGATAGATTAGAGTTCGTTTTTAGCTTCGTGCTTTTTCCGAGCTTTCAAAGAAACGCCCCCGGCCCGCCGTGGCGGGAACGGCTGGGGCTACCAAAAACCTTCCCCCCATCCGAAATATGCGCGCGCCTTTGTTGTGGATTGCCGTCTGTTTTTGTGGTGGCATTGCTGCCGGCTATTGGATCGGCATTCTTCTCTTCACTCTGTGGATTTGCGCGGCTGTGATGATCGGGCTGGGCGTGATCGCGTATCGAGCGGACGCGCGGCTGGTTTCATTAGCCGCGGTTTCATGCGCCTTCATTCTTTGCGGAAGTCTGTGCGACGACATTACTGGACTTGATTTTCCTCCCAATCATTTGAGACGGCTATTGGAGCGAAATATCCTCGACCTCAAAGAGCCTTGTCGCGTTATAGGGGACGTGTCGAGAGATCCGGTGAAAACGCCTTTTGGATTTCTTGTGTGGCTTCAGGTTCATTCCATCGAAAACACAAAGAGAATTCTTTCGACGGCTGGCGGAATACGGCTTGCTGTTCCAATCGATCCGACTGCGGAGGGCGAGCCGAATGGTGTTCCGGCCTACGGCGACGCGGTGGAAGTTCTTGTGTCGCTCCAAGAGCCGAAAGGCTTTCGCAATCCGGGAGTCTTTGACTTTGCGGGTCAAGCGCGGCGCGAAGGAATTTATCTGGTTGGCAATGTCAAATCCACTCGGTTGATTGTGACGAAAGCCAAGGGCCGCGGCTCTTCCATTGCCGCCGCGATCTATCACTTGCGCCATCGGTTGGCCGTGGAGATTGAGCGGGCATACGGCGGCGCCGGCGGTGCTTCGAAAACGAGCGCCGCGCTCGATGCCATCCTTCTCGGAAACCGATATTTTCTGGATCGCTCGCTGGAGAATGATTTTCAAGCGACCGGGATTTATCACATCCTGGTGATTGCCGGGCTTCACGTCGGCATCATCGCTTGGTTTCTTCTAGCGGTCTTGCGAGCATGCCGATGTCCCAATCATGCGGCCACGCTTCTGGTGATTCTGTTCTTGATTGCCTACGCATGGATGGTGGAAGCGAGAACGCCCATCGTTCGCGCCGTCGTGATGGCGACCGTGTACTTGGCCGCTTCGATTTTCGAAAGAGATCGCTCTTCCTTGAATGCCATCGGGACGGCCGCCATTTTGATTTGCCTGTGGCAACCGCCGCAGGTGTTCGATCCGGGATTTCAATTGTCGTTCGCCTCGGTCTTGTCGATTGCCGGAATTGGGGCGCCGTTGGTTCGCCGTTGGGCAACGCCGAGAATCCAAGCGCTGGAAGACTGGAACGACGCATCGCGCGACGTTCACCTCCTTCCACTTCAAGCGGCGATGCGAGTGCATCTTCGTTTCAAAGCGGAAACGCTTGCCATGCTCCCGGTGTTGCGTCGTGTCCCGCCTCGAATCCTCGGAGGCATGATCGCGCTTTGGTATCGGCTTCGTTGGCGTGTGGCTTCGCTCCTCATTTTGTCGATATCGATTCAGATTTCGTTCATCGCGCTGATGGCGATCTATTTCAACCGCGTGTCCATTGCTGCGCCGCTGTTGAACTTGTTTGCGGTTCCGTTGATGGGCTTGGTGGTGCCGCTGGGATTGCTGGAATTGGGATTTTCCTTCGTCAGCCTGAGTCTCGCGAACGCCTGTGCCGCTCTGGTGACTGCCGGAATGCAAGCGTTGATTGGGTTGAGCCACGTACTTGCATCAATTGAAATTCTGAACTATCGAGTCGCGACCCCGCCCGTCGCAATTCAAATTCTTTTTGCCGGAGCCGTGATTCTTCTTGGCATCGGCATTTCGCTTTGGAGAAAGAAACTCGTGATCGTGGGCGGGGCGATGATCGGCGTCCTTGTTGTCGTCATCGGAGGATCTTTTTACAGCCCTCGGTCATCCGGCCCGGGACTGGACGTAACCTTTTTGGATGTAGGGCAGGGCGACTCCGCGCTGATTCGATTTCCCGGCGGGCGGACGATGTTGATCGATGGAGGCGGAGTCGCCGCCGAAGGATTTCACGACAATCCGCAGGAGCGGCGTCTCGATGTGGGAGAAGACGTCGTTCTGCCGTATTTGTGGTGGCTTCGATTGCCACGACTGGATCGAGTGGTTCTAACCCATGCTCACCACGATCATCTCGCCGGCCTCATCCCAGTCGTGCGATATCTCCCGGTGAAAGAGCTTTGGGTGGGAAATTTGCCGAGCACACCGATGGTGAATGAGTTGTTCGCTGAGGCGAGACGCAGAAACGTCGCGATACGACACGTGGTCCGGGGCGATCATTTCGAAATTGGCGGCGCGTCGATTGATGTGCTGACCGCAGGCCGCGGAGTGGGCGTTCCCGAGAAAGCCGCCGACGAGGACTGTGTCGTGATGCGGTTGATGTATGGCGAGACCACGGCGCTATTCACCGGGGATATTGGGATGGAATGGGAAGCCGGCCTTCCCGAAGAGAAGAATCGGTATGGCTCATCGCTTCTCAAAGTGGCGCATCACGGCAGCCGGACGTCGACCAGCGATCATCTGCTTGAAGTCGTGCGGCCTCAATATGGAATCATCTCCGTGGCGGCGCCAAGTCCGTTCGGGCATCCCAACGCTGAAGTTCTCGATCGCTTGGCCCGTCATCGCGTGAAGGTTTTTCAAACGAGCTTCGAGGGCGCCATCGAGGCTCGGAGCGATGGAAGAAAATGGGTGGTCACCGGGATAACGAAATAACGTCTTCAGGTCTACTTGGCTGTTTTTTCCGCCAGCACCTGCTGCGCTTTTTCTTCCAACGCTTTGGCTTGAGGCATGAGTTGAATAGCCTTTTGAACCTCCACGTCGGAGTCGAGCATGGACCGATAAGCCACTACCTGGCCGAACTGCGAGAGCAGCAACTGATAACGGATGTCGCGCTGGATGTCGCCGATGTTTTGTTGCAGATCGGCTTCCGAATAAGAAATTTTCTCGGAATGGAGGAACTGTCGGAAGTCGTTCATGACGCTGTCATCGACCTGAAAATCGCGCGCGATCTTTTGGTGTTCCGCCAAGTAATGGCTGGCAAAGTTGAAGAACGCGTACTTCTGAAGAAGCACGGATTCAATGGGGCTGATCGGAGGCGTGGGCACTTTCACATCCGGAGTAATGCCGCCGCCGTCGAACATCTCGCGACCGCTGTCGGTGAGCTTAAAAATCTTGGGCTGACCTTGATTGTCTTTCTTCCCGGAGAAATAATCGAAGAAAGATTGATGCTCGTAATCGCGTTGGATCAGCCGGCCGCTGGGTGTGTACCACTTGGCCACCGTCAGCGCGAGCCCGGTGTGCCCATCCAGCGGATAGACCGTCTGCACCAACCCCTTTCCAAAGCTGGTTTCTCCGATGAGGAGGCCGCGGTCGTGATCTTGAATAGCGCCCGCGACGATTTCCGCGGCGCTGGCGCTTCCGGAATTAATGATCACCACCATGGGATAGCGCATTCCGTCGTTGCCGTGCGGCGCCGTGAATCGTTGCTCCGGACTGTTGCGTCCCTTGGTATAAACGATGAGTTGGCCTTTGTTGAGGAATTTGTCCGCCGTGCCAACGCCTTCATTCAGCAATCCGCCGGGATTGTCGCGCAAATCCAGAATCAATCCTTTCAGCGAATCCTCTCCCATGGCTTTCAACGAAGCGCTCAGCTCCTTGTCGGTGGTCTCGTTGAAATTGTTGATGCGGACGTATCCGATTCCATTGTCGAGACGATAGGCGTAGTCGATGCTGCGGCGCGGAATTTCGGCGCGCGTAATGGTCATCTCCAAAGGCGCCGGAGCGCCCTCGCGAACGATGGTCACCTTGACGACGGTTCCTTTCGGTCCCTTCAACAGGGAAGCGACTTCACTCGTGGAAAGATTGTCGGTGGGTTGTCCGTTAACTCGGGCGATCACGTCGCCGGGCCGAATGCCGGCGCGATAGGCTGGGGATCCCACGAACGGAGCGATGACGACGACCTTTCCGTTGCGCGAGGACACCGTCATTCCGACTCCATAATATTTGCCCTGCTGTTCTTCTTGCAGCGAAGCAAACGCCTTGGCGTCGAAGAAGGTGGAATGAGGATCGAGCGTTCGCAACATGCCGTTGATGGCGCCGTAAACCGCCTTCTCGCTGTCCACCTTTTGGGCGTAGTCCTGTTCCACCAGATTCAAGACTTCCGTAAAAGTCTTGGTGGTCTTCTCCAGACCCTCGCTGGAGCTTTGCGCGTTGGTCAAAGCGGATTTGCCGAGCGTGCCGCCCAACAGCGAACAGGCGGCGATAATGACGCAAATAATCCAAATGCGGCGAGCGGTTTTCATGCAATCTTTCTCCTTACTCTTTAGCGAAAAAAGAGTATAACACAGTCGTTTTCGAATCTCGACTGACGAAGAATCGCGGGGCCGGGCTTCCTTGACTTCACGTCGCGCTTGAAATATGATGCCCGTGATTGACCTCCTTCAAGCCGGAATGAGTGGCCCGGAGGCAAGTAAGGAAATCTATGAACCTCGGCATGCCCGAGTTGATCTTCATCTTTGTGCTGGCGCTCCTGATTTTCGGCCCGAAGAAATTGCCGGAGTTGGGGCGCGCCTTGGGAAAAGGTCTTGCCGAATTCAAACGGGCCACCAATGATTTAAGGTCTTCGTTGGAGGAAGAAGTCAACGCCGTTCAGTCGACCGCCAAAGACGCCTTTGGAGAGCCCGCCAAAATGCTTGAAGGGGTTCTCGAGACCAAGAAGGAAAACCCAACTCCCACGGATACGAGCACTCCGAATCACGGATGACAGACGAACGAGAGCCGAACGAGACATCGGAATCCAAGATGTCTTTCTTTGACCACCTGGAGGAACTGCGCCGGCGCATCCTTTACGCGATTGCCGGATACGTGGTGGCTTTCTTCATTTGTTGGACCTACTGGGAGCCCATTTACGCCGCTCTGGCCAAGCCCATCAACGACGCCCTCAACGGCCAAAAGCTGATCTATCTGAATCCGACCGAACCGTTCACGCTCTCCATGAAGATCGGATTCATCGCCGGAGTTTTTTTGGCGGCGCCCTGGATTCTGTGGCAGATCTGGCTGTTCGTTTCGCCGGGCCTCTATCGGCATGAAAAGCGCTTTGCGCTTCCGTTCGTCCTCTTCTCCTCCACCCTGTTCGTGGCGGGAGGGCTGTTCGGATATTTTCTGGCGTTTCCCTACACCTTGAAGTTTCTGATCGGGTACGCTCCCAACTTCAAACCGCAAGTCACCATCAGCGAGTACTTCGACTTGGCCAGCATGGTGCTGATCGGCTTGGGAATTATTTTTCAATTGCCGGTCCTCATCATGGTGCTTTCCATTTTCGGCCTGATCACGCCGCGGTTCTTGTGGAAGAATTTTCAGTACGCCGTGTTGATCATCGCCATCATCGCAGCCGTCATTACTCCCACCACCGACATTCCGACCATGCTGTTGTTCATGGCGCCGATGCTGCTTCTTTATCTGCTGGGAATTCCGATCGCCTGGATCTTCGGGCGGAAGCGGAAGAGAAAAGAGGCGAAGGCATGAGCGGCACGATTCGACG
>CAZIDA010000179.1:0-6982 GCA_964537865.1 uncultured Acidobacteriota bacterium | reverse complement strand
GATCAGATTTATTGGCGACAGGTGTACGCGGAAAACCCCGCCATCCGGCAGCGCCTGGAAGCGTCGCACGATCCGAACGACAAGGCGCTGCTTCACCTTTTTAACATCATGTACGGTCCCTTCGACCGCCTTCAACAGAACAAGCCGTTCATCGGAACGACGCCCAAGCCGCTGGGAGGCGGTTTCTATCCGGAGGATATGACCAAGGATGAATTTCAGAAATGGATTCAGGCGCATCCTAAAGACGCGGCGGCCTTCGAGAGCCCCTACACGGTGATTCGGCGAGATGGCGCGAATTTGGTGGCCGTTCCTTACAGCGTGGCCTACAAACAATGGCTGGAGCCGGCGGCGAACGACCTGGAGAGCGCGGCGGCGCTCACCAAGGATCCGGCGCTCAAAAAGTTTCTTCTCAGCCGCGCCCAGGCATTTCGCTCCAATGATTATTACCAAAGCGATGTCGACTGGGTCGATCTCAGCCACAACAAGATCGACGTGACCATCGGTCCATACGAAGTTTATGAAGACGGCTTGCTGAATTTGAAGGCGTCGTTTGAGGCGTTCATCGGAGTACGCGATGAAGAATCGTCGCGCGCCTTGGACGTTTATAAATCTTACATCAACGATCTGGAAAACAACCTGCCGCTCGACGCCAAGTACAAAAGCAGCCGCATCGGGACCCTCTCGCCGCTGATCGTGATCAACGAGATTTACACCGGGGGCGAAGCGCGTCCGGGCGTGCAGACGGCGGCGTTCACGTTGCCGAACGACGAGCGTGTGCGCGCCAAGAAGGGCACCAAGAAAATCATGTTGAAGAACGTCATGCAGGCAAAATTCAACAAGACGCTGGCGCCCATCGCCATTCGCTTGATCGCCGATGATCAATTGCCGGAGGTGAAGTTCGAGCCGTTCTTCGACCATACGCTGCTGCACGAGATGTCGCATGCGCTGGGGCCGGGATTCATCACCGTGGGCGGCCGGAAGACGACCGTCAATCGCGCCCTGAAAGAACAGTATTCCGCCATCGAGGAAGCCAAGGCGGACGTGCTGGGACTTTACAACGTGGAGTTTCTCGCGCAGAAAAAGGTTTTTAAGCCGGGGGATTTGCCGTCGCATTACGTTTCGTATCTTGCCAGCCTCTTTCGCTCCGTACGTTTCGGTGTCGACGACGCTCACGGAAAAGCCAATCTCCTTCAGTTTAATTTCTTGATGAAGGAAGGCGGCATTCAGTACGACCAAGACAAGGCGAAGTTCCGGGCCGACATTCCCAAGATGCAGGCCGCGACGAAAAAGCTGGCGAACATTTTGTTGACCCTCGAAGCGGAGGGCAATTACAACGGCGCCAAGGCCTTCATGGAGGAGTACGGCAAAGTGGGGCCGCAACTGCAGTCGGCGTTGCGACGCCTGAACGGAATTCCCGTGGACATTGAGCCGACGTTTTCCGTCTCGACGAAGTGAGGACGATAAGTTTTCGCATGCTCCGCACCCATTTGAAAGCAACTCTCTGAAACGGAAGAAAAGGGAAAGCGCTCGCGTGAAAGACTCACGGCGCTTTTCTTTTTCACCGCGGAAGAGAGAGCGGCAGCAAGCATCCTTCGAGAAGATTCCCTGAAGGCTCGATCCCCATTCTCGGCTCAGCAAGTTTCGAAAATCTTGTTTTTCTGAAAAAATTCATAGGTCGCAACGATGCAACCATGAGCTCCATTTGGTTGCGGCCCCAGGCCGCACGGCAAAACCGTTTGACCCTCAAGCAACTTTCAGTTAAATTTCATCCTCCAATAGATGTCATTCGAAGTCGCGGAAAGGGTTGATGAATCCGTGATTCACGACCCCAGGTAAGTCTCACCCGCCTGGAGTGCGAGAGCCACGCATTGGCGAAAAGATTTTTTTAACAATTGGGCTGAATTTTTTGCTGCAGCTTTGGAGTGCCCAGAGGAACAGGAGCATCTATGAATTTTCTAACCCGCGTCACGCTCGCCGCCACAGCTTTTTTTGTCACGCTGCTGACGGCTGTATCTCTTTTTGCTCAAACGACCCCTGCAAACCGTTTGCGTTATGCTCAGGTGGCCAACGGCCAATTGACATCCGACTCTTTCTACGTGACTTCTCTTTATGTCACCAACCCCAACAATTTTTCAGTGCAAGCCGTCATCGATACCTTTGACGAAGCTACCACGAATCCGATGAATCTGGGATTTGAGACAAACTGCCAGTTGGTCTTTGATCCTGCCACCGGCACGAACGATATTTTCGTCATTCAGCCGTTTGCCACATGCTCCTTCATAAGCGATGGAGGCTTCTTTGGCAATCCCAGCCCGGGACTTAAGGTGGGTTGGTTGCGAGTGACGGAAACGACCGGCGCGAACGTGATTGGCGGATATCTCCAGTACACTTTTTATCAGGGGACCTCCTTCGACAACGCTTTTCCAATCTTCGTGGCTGGGGTCTCACCCACGCCGGTTCTGAGCCAGTTTGCTTTACCGGTGACTCGCGATGTGGGCTCAAATCAAGATACTGGATTTGCAATGGCCAACCCATTCAGCGACGGTCCTATCACCATGAATGCCCAGTTGGTCGACGTGAACGGCAATGTGATTGACCAGCAGACTCTCACCTTGGGCGCTTTCGCGCACATGCGGCTCTTCCTGAGCCAACTTTTTCCCAGCATAACGAATGCCAGCAATTTTGTGGGGGACATGGTCGTCACCGCACTGAACTCCGGTGACGGCGCCATCACCGCGGGATTGACTGAGCAGGGTGGCGACTTCGGAGGAGCGCCTCCCACGTCGAATGTCATTCTCTCGCAAAAGCAAGCCACCGCTTTGGCGCGGCGCGAAGCCAATCAGCCCGCGCGCACTCACGAGGAGATCACGCAGGTTAAGACGTTTCGCAAATTCTGAATCGGCGTCGCGATTCTCTCTTGTTCCAAAAACGCTCCGGATTCTTCGGAGCGTTTTTCATTGGGACTGAATGAATTCTGTGCTCCGAAAATAAGATGTGGTAGCCGGCCCCGATCCATCGGGGCCGGCTACCACATCATTTTCATACTCCCGGTGCGACAAGACGCATGGGAGACTGCGTCGCATCGGCGGCGCTTCCCATGAACTCAGCGTCTTGAAGAAATCCTGAAGCTATCCCCATCTTTGGAAAAGGGGCATTCCGTCCCGGCGGACTTGCCGCCGGGATCATAAGGACGCGCCTCGTTCCCGCTCGAATTGACAATGTCCGGCCGTTGTGCAAAGATCGTTGCAGTTTTTCGAGGGAGGCTCGTTATTCACTTCTCATTTTCGGGGGCAGCTTCACTTAGCATTTCTCTTATCAGTCAAATTCAATTGATCGGCCATACTTTTGGACCCACTTTTTGAGCCGTCCGTTCTCCCTCGCTAGCGCTTGTCTTCGCACGAAGATCTTGCGTTCCGCCATTTCAATGCGTCCTTCGTTGCTTTTGCCCTCCATTGGTGGTCACGCACTTTGAATTGAGCTTTCGCTTGCGCCCTGAACCCTCGGGTTTGGAGACAGCCAAGCTTTAACGGTGGTCCGGCCGCATCGCGGAGCGCATGGGTTCCCTGATGCCCTGGACTGCCAAGAGCAAAACTCTAATTTTCTCTCGAAAGAAATGGAGGTCTCAAATGCGATTCAATCGAACTCAGTGTGGGGTGATGATCGTGATGGTCGTCTCTCTCTTTTTCATCGCGCTTCCAGTCCTGTGTCAAACCACGCCGCATGAAGTCTTGCGTTATGCGCAACTGGCCAACGGGCAGAGTGGAGCCGGATACTGGCTCTCGTCTATCCTGGTGTCCAACGCCAACAATTTCGCCATCACTGTGGAACTGGTCGATCACGATCACTACAACCCCAACAATTATTTGAGAACGACCTATTACACTAACTGCAGCGTGAGCGGGATGACCTTTACAATTCCGGCCAATTCGGCCTGCCGATTGAACACCGATGGAGTCGGGACCTTGGAGTCGGGATGGATTCGATTCTCGACTCGGAATTACGGCTACTACCACCTCGGCGGCTATGTCACTTACACTTACTTTTCGCTTCCAGGCAACACGGCCATAACGACCATCGGGATTTCGGCGACACCCATCATGCAGCAGTTCTCCTTCCCCGTGGTCCGTGATGCGGCGAGTGGTCTGGACACGGCCTGGGCCTTGGTCAATCCCTGGAGTGATTACGTCACCACGATGGTTGCCGATCTCTACCAGAACGGAACGAAAATCGCGACCGCGACGATCACACAACAAATCTATGCTCATATTTCAGAATTCCTGAGCACCAGCCAGTTCAATGCATTTCGGAGTATTCTCCAAAACGCCAACAACTTTGTGGGGAACATGGTGGTGCACGGGTACACCAGCAATGATGACATCATTGCAGCGGTCCTGATTAACCGGGACCTTGTCTATGGAGGAGCAACGGTCACGGTGCTGCAGACAAACCCGCTCAGCCAAAAGGCCGATCGCAGGCAGGAGGCCGAGACCATGACGCCCGCTCCGCAAGGAAAATTGGTTCACGTCCCTTGGCTGCCCATCTTGTGAGGAAACTCGGTCGAGTGGGGTGAAATCCAGCGCCTTGAAGGGGGAGGCGCTCGTGTTACCGGATATCATTCCTTCATTTTCGGCTTACGCTCAAAGGGCTACGAGCCTTCCCTTCTAGGTTTGTCTCGCCATCCTTAATCTGGAATCCGCGTATTGAGAAAAAAGATCTTTACACCGCGCCCACTCGCGTTCTTACCGGGGAGCTTCGATGATTCTGCTGGGTGAGACCATCGCCGCCAATCTTCAGAGAAATGCAGTGGGCGCCGGGAAAGTTACTTTACTTCAAACTCTCCAACTGTCGGTACACTTCGCTCTTGGAGAGACCGTGGGCGCGCGCCAATCGTTTCATGGCCTCGCGGCGATCCAAGCCCTCGGCGAGCAATCGTTCATATTCTTCCTTCATGGTTTCTTTGGAAACGGGCTGGGCGGGTTCAGAGAGAGGCTTATCCACGATCAGGGTCACTTCACCGCGAATGATCCGGCCTTTGAGTTGGTCGAGAACCGAAGCGATGTTCCCCCGGATAAATTCTTCATGGCGCTTGGTGACCTCGCGTGCGATGACGACGTTGCGGTTTCCCAGCGCCTCCAGCATGTCGCGGAGGGAGGCGATCAATCGATGCGGCGCTTCATAGAAGACGATGGAGCGTTGCGATAAGCGCGCTTGTCCCAGCATGGCCAGTCGGGCGCTTCGCTTGGCGGGAAGAAAACCGTGGAAGCGGAATGAATCGGTGGGCAGACCCGACGCCACCAGTGCGGCGACAAACGCCGACGCCCCCGGCACCGGTACCACTTTGATGTTGTGCCGAATGGAAAGTTGAATCAGGCGATAGCCGGGATCGGAGATGCCGGGCATTCCCGCGTCGCTCACCAGGCCGACGTTGTCCCCTTCCTCCAAATGCAGCACCAACTCCGGCGCCTTGGTCAGCTCGTTGTGCTCGTGATAACTGGTGGTGGGCGTCTTGATTTTGTAAGCGTTCAAAAGCTTCTGCGTGGTGCGCGTGTCTTCGCAGGCGATGAGGTCGACTTCGCGCAGCACGCGCAGCGCTCGCAACGTGACGTCTTCGAGATTTCCGATGGGCGTTCCGACGATGTAGAGCGTGCCTTTGAGACGATCCCCGTCCAAACGCCGTCTCACCGAATCGAGCGGAACTTGCTTGTTGGCATCCATGATGAGCATCCCAAGTGGGGCAGGCTCTCTTGCCTGCCCCCACATTCAGAGTGAGAACGAGAAGCGGTGCAGACCCGCCGCGGCGGGTGTCTGCGCCACCATGTCAGTTACGTTCCCCAATCACGGGCATAAAGAAAGTCGTGCGTCACGGTACGCGGCGAGAGTTTGCAGATCAAAGGCCCGCGGCGCTTGAATTGATTTCGGCGAATCAACTCCAGGACGCGCTTCACAAACGTTTTCTCGAATCCCAACTCCACCAATTGCTCCGGCGAAAAACCGAGATCGACCCGATGATAGAGCAGACGATCCACCTCGGCGTAGCTGAATCCCAGTTCCCCTTCATCGGATTGCCCTTCCCACAAATCCGCCGTGGGCGGCTTGGCGATGATTCGCTCCGGAATTTTCAAAAACTCGGCAAGCCGCCGAATCTCCGTCTTATAAAGGTCCCCCACCGGATTCAGCGCCGAGGCCATGTCGCCGAACAGCGTTCCGTAGCCCAGCAGCAACTCGGTCTTGTTGCTGGTTCCCAACACCAACGCGCCGAGATCGGCGGAAAAATCGTACAGCACAATCATACGCGCCCGCGCCAAAACATTTCCGCGCCGGGTTGGGGAGATTTCGCCGCGCTGAGAAAAGAATCCGTCGGCGAGCGCCGTGATCTCAAAGATCGAATGCCGGATGCCGAGCAAATCGACGACGGACTTGGCGTCGGCCAGCGAGTCCGGGCTGGAGGAACGATACGGCATCAGCACGCCGGTTACTCGGTCCGGACCGATGGCGCGCGCCGCCAACGCCGCCGTCACGGCGGAATCGATGCCTCCGGAAAGTCCCAGCACCACGCGCTTGAAGCCGGATTTTTCGAGCTCGTCGCGGATGAAGCGCGTGGTGATCTCCGTGGCCAGTCGGCAATTGAGCGGAGGCAACACGCCATGTTGTTCGGTGGAAATATCCATATCAGAAAAGCAAGACCTAAATGTCAAAAGCCAAAAACCAAACAAAGAACAAAAAAATCAAAACAGAAAAAAGCGGGCGCTTGGAAGAAGAAATGCGATCATCCGTTCAACTCGGTCGCGTCGTTCTTCTCCTCCAACAAAAACCGATTCTTGGAAATCCTTTCCAATTCTCGCAGGGTCAATTCAATTTTTTCATCGCGCAGCAGCGGCGATTGCGCCCGCGCTCGTCGCACCGCGTCGAAATCGATCTCGACGACGACCAAGTCTTCATCAAAAGTTTTTCCGCGGGCGATCACGTTTCCGTAGGGATCGAC